>DASVQQ010000010.1 GCA_036389035.1 Jatrophihabitans sp. | reverse complement strand
CCCCCCCCCCCCCCCCCCCCCGCTAAAGATGATCATGGAGGGTTCGGGGTGTTCCGACTCAGCAGCTTGTGCCACCAGCCACCCGCCCGCCGCGGCCGCCTGCCGCGGGGTCCGCTGGCCGCCCTGCTGCTGGCCGGCCTGGTCGCGACCGCCTGCGGCAGCAGCCAGCCGGACAGCGGCACACCGCCGCGCACCACGCCGTCGTCGCTGACCAGCTCGGCGGCGTCCACCTCGGCCGCGCCGTCAGACAGTCCCTCCTTCGCGAGCGAGCTGCCTACCACCGCCACGCCGGAACCCACCACGGCCATCCCGGAACCGTCTGAGAGCGGCCTGCTCGGCGGCTCCTCGATCGGCGGCACGGCTGAAAATGGCCAGGGCGACCGCGTCCACCTGACCATCACCTTCGACGCCCCAGGGCCGGCCAGCGACATCCTCAACACCGTCATCGACAGCTGCCGCAGCGCCGTAGCCGCGGCCAACTCCAGCTTTGAGCGCTCCCTGGCCGTCACCGTCCGCGTCAGCGTGGAAGTCACCTCGGCGCTGCCCACCACCGTGGTCCTGAAGCTCGGCGACCACGCCCAGGCAATCGGCGACGGTGAGACCGAGCCGGCCCACGGCGTCCGGCTCTGGGCCAAGAACTACTCAGACGGACCGCAGTGCGGCAGCTCGATCAGCGACGTCAAAGAAGCCGCCAACATCCGCTGGACTGACGTCGCCCCTGGCAGCATCAACCGGTGGACCGGCTGGCTCATCCTGGCCGGCAGCATCACCCCGAGCGACCCAACCGGTAGCAAAAGCAGCCTCGGCGGCCTGCTCATCTCCCCGCACGTCACCCTGGCCGGCAGCAGCACGACCATCCGCTACCTGACGTCGGAAAGCCCACACCTGGTCAGCTGCAGCGCCCACGACGCGGCCGCCGGCACCGCCAACTACGTAGCCGTCCGGCCAGATGACGCCCAGCGGCTGGGCTGCGGGCGGGCGCGCTGACCCTTCAGCGGGATTCCGGTTGGGGATGAGTACTACCTATGTTGGACATGCCAGCAAGACGAATTCAGTATGCTTCCGCGCCTGCGGCGGCATGATTGGTTAAGCAACGCTATTCGTCATTCTATGTCTCTGCCAACTGACTTGCCGTTGAATACCTTCCACGAGCGACACCGCAGGTCGAAAGCCAATTTCACTTCGTGCGCGGCTGATATCTGCGATAGAGGCGGGTTGATCACCAGCCCGTTCCGCGCCTAAAGCCAGGATCGGTTGCCGGCCCGTCGCTTCTGCAATAGCGTGCAACACTTCTCGCAAAGACACTGCAGAAGCGCCTGCAAGGTTAAATGTGGAGCCGACACAGTCCTGATAAGTTGCAAGCTTTATACCCGTAACACAATCATCGATGTAGGTTGCGGAACGCAGGCTATTAAGTGGTTGTGTGATCATGACTGGTTGATTCAAAAGCACCGCATCAATAAACCTGTTAAAGGCCATATCTGCCCGCTGCCCTGGTCCATACACTGTAAAGAGGCGTAGAATCGTTAGCGGCAGCCCAAAGGTACGTTCATACACCCGCAGAATATCTTCTGCAGCCTTCTTTGTTACTCCATAAGGGGATAACGGCTGGCCTATATAAGTCTCGATGGCACTATAGGCACCACCGTACACAGACGACGACGAAAGGTGGATAAATCGGCCGACTCCAAAGTCAATTGCCGCTCTAGCGAGTCGAGCCGTAGCGGTCACATTACATGAAAGGTAGACATCGATATGTTCCCAAGACGGAAGAAGACCTGCCATTCCAGCGGAGTGCACCACGACGTCGATACCCTTCACGTAAGGCTCTAATGCTGCCACACGTAGGTCGATCTCGTAGAACTCGATCACCCCACGGAGACTCGCGAGGGTCTCCAGCTTCTGTTCGACAGCATAGGGGATGGGGATCAAGGAATCTACGCCGACGACTTGATGGCCATCCTTTACAAGTGCTTGGGCAATATGAGAGCCAACGAATCCTGCAACTCCTGTAACTAGGATGCGCAAATTTCTGCCCTCCGGCATGGAAGCTGCGACGGTTCAGCACCTCGCAGTGCGACGAGCCCAACGGTTACAGGCGTCACTTCGGCTGCAAATTAGGGTTTCTAGCCATTTGATCAAGCTTTAGCACATGCGCAACTGAAGCTGCCGCAGATGACAGCTTTGATGAGAAGTGATCATTAAAATATCCGATTGCTCGGAGCCCGATAGCTGCTCGCTCTGCTGATGACAAGCTGACGCACATGCCTATCGCCTCGCTGATGCTCTTGATATCAAGTGGGCGAGGTATCGTGACACCTCTTCCATCAGACAAATGCTCTCTAACTCCTGCTATATCGCTACCCACGACAATAGCCCCCGTCTTGAAAGCCTCCACTAACACGTTGGGATGACCCTCGCGAAAAGAGGGCAGGAACACAATATCTCCGAACCGAAAGGGAGGCTTGCCAGTATAGCGTCCGCAGTAACAAATATTCGACATAGGCTCTTGGAAATTCTTCAATTCATTTGGGCCATAAAGCCTCAAGGTACGTGATGAGCCACTGACTGGCCATGCCTGGCATAACGCAGACAGATTCTTTGAGGCAGCGGCTCTTCCGCAATAGACGAACCACGGCTCGGGGCGGGAACTGGAGAGTGCGTCTTCAGCGGCTCTTCGGGGGGTAGACGTATTTGGCTTAATGATTAGCTGCCGTACCTCACAGTTTCTACGAAGTACTTGCGCTGATCTGTCATTTAAGCAGTGGAAAAACATAGTGGAGCTATGTTGCGGCGGCATCTCAGCTAGCGCCCTTGTGGCTCTTCGTGCATCATCGGTAGTGGGGCACCGGATTACAATGGGCACCCTTTGGGCGAACCTAGCAAGGCGCCTCAGTTGTGCACGCTCTAGACCATCGAATAGGCGAGCGCAGTAGATGATACTAGTACCTTCATCTAGTAGGCCTTCGAGGGTTACCGCAGAAGCTTCATAATCCGGCAGGCCGGCCCTTTTGATTAGCGGCGACCGTAGAGTGGGTTCCACCACATTGACCTGCTCAAAAGCTAGGTGCCGCAACAAGTCGACCTTCAGCTGCTCAACTTGTCGTTGCAGGCCTCCTATCTCGTCCTGGGGGCGACAGGTCCAAATCGTGCATCTCATCAGACGTTGGAATTACGTACGTCGTTTGTAACGTATCCTCCCACGCGCACATGTGGGTAAAGCCGTACTTGTGCCATGACTGATGCGCCAGGCATCAAGCTGACCTGTGTTCCCGCGACGACTTGCCGCCCAAGAACCGCTCCATGGTGCACGGCTTTGCTCTCGTACCAGTGATTCTCGCAGCAATGCACACGAGTAGGACGTCCAGTGACTGTCTTTGTCGCTGTTGCAAATGAGAATCCTATGTTGCAACCGGCCCCTATTATGCTCTGCCCTATTACCGCACTGTGGTGTATTTGCGTGTTGTCAAAAATCACAGCCTTATCGGTTTCGACCAAGTAGCCGAGATGGCATCCAGGAAACACTAAAGTATGTCCACGCAAGTAGCAGTAAGGGCCGACATATGCACCGGGAAAGATGACCACACGCTCCCCCAATATCGCAGTGGGATGAACAATTGCATCTCGTGCTACGAGTGGAGAGTTATCAGGTAAGAAATCGATGAGGACATTCATAATGTTGTCGATAAGAGTATGTGCAGCTATCAGCGACTCTTCGTCAAAGGTCGCTAGGTTATGAGGAGCAAATCTTTCTTGCAGGCGAGCAAATACGCCCTTCAACGCCGGCGCGTTTGCCAGGTCTGCAATTCCACTCATTTTTGCAACTCAAGCTTCGCGCCAGTATCGCAAGTGACGGTGATGTTGGTCGTCTGCGAAGATGCTGGCGCTACCTGACAGCGCAGGGGCGTGTCATTTTCGGTGTGAATCAATAGCACAACGCCGGCAAGCACCCAGATTGCACCAGTAATAACTGTGGCGCCTTTCATGAGTGTGGAGGTTTCCATGTTGAGGAACCCTAAGCGATGGCTAGGCTCACTTGCTTGCGCATTATGAAAGTAGCGCAGAAGCGGTATCGATGGCTCCATCGAAAGAGCAGTGGCCTCCTGCTCGATCCGGCTAACCACCGTTTCCCATCTTGCAACATACGCCTTGCCACGACGGAGGACGAGATACCAAGCGATTGAAAGCAAAAAGCCAGCAATCACCGGAATACCACGAATTGTGGATGGCAAGCCACTAGCGGCACTACCATAGAATGCGAGTAGCACCCCTTGCACGATTAGGAAAGCGTTGTTCCGAGTCCAGTATAAATCCGACTCGTGCATCTGGCGACGTACAGCGATTTCATACAGATCGAACCGACGCGAGTCATTTGCCAAGCCACTCCCAAACCCTTTCAAAGATCTGGTGATGTCCGCTGTCAGACGGATGGACTCCGTCGTCGTAGTTGCTAGGGTCTAGGTGCATGTCAGGTGCCTCAATGACCTCTACATTGAAGTTTGAAGCGAGGTCGCGAAGTGTTTCTTCGTACCGAACGATATCTACATTGAAATACTTTTTATCTTCTTTCAAAGGAGCTGACCGTGCCTCGTCCACCCTTAAAAGCGATAGGAGCCCTACGCGCCGGGGGCCATTCGTAACCATACGTAACAACTGTTCGAGATCTGAGCGGAATTGGTCAAGCTCAGTTTCGTATTGCTCTTGATCCGCACGATACCGGCTATCGTTCAGTCCGATGGCTAGGCAAATAACGCTGTACCCTGAGATATCTTCACTCTGAAGTCGGTCGTAAAGCTCTTGAGCCGTTAGGCCCCCGATACCAATTATATCGGTGGGTATGGAACTTGCTTCCGCAACCTGTTGCGCCCAACCATGCTTATTACTTGCGCCAACGCCTTCAACAAGGCTATCGCCAGCGATCAAAAGCCGTTCACTCATCTTCTCCGCCCGTCTTTTAGATGTGTATAACGATGCCTATGATTATGTCGAAAGTTGTCGATCTTGTCGAGTTATCGGGACGCTCGTGGGTCGGCTCTATCAAGCGGGCTTACACCTCTGAGGACTTCAGCTGCGTGATCGTATCAGCGAGAAGGAGCGCCTTCGTGGCGTTTCCGTGTACACGAGTTGCTCTACCTGGCGCGCAGCCGGCGCTGAAAGCTCGGCTGCGGCAGGACTGTTTGGCCCGCCGTTCTGCCGAAGGCTAGGCAAATCTTCATACACTCCACCGGCAGTCTGAAGTCCTCGAGTCAGGCAAGGCGCTTCCAAGATCCGCGCCATCGCCGAAACCCAGGGTCGGTCTAAGCTTCACCTCGTGGCATCACGACACCAGTTCACCGACGCGCAAGTTGACCAGGCGATTGCCTACCTGATCGAGCAAGCTGCAGAAGACCGCGCCGAGACTCGTTCTTACACCTTGGTCTTTCGCGCCGGTGGCCTCGATGCTCCCCAGGACATGTACAAAGACGGGGCCGAGCAAGCCGTCAGCAAGTTCATGGAGGCAATCCATTGGCGATGCAATCGTAACGCCGACCTACCGCCGTTAGACAGCCTCGTTGTCTATGTGGCTGGTCCTCGAATGGGCCATCCGGGCCCTGGCTACTTTCGGGTGAACAACCATAGCGACCCCTTCGACGTTCGGACCCGGCCGGAGGCAATCGAACCAGCCATGGCGTTCTGGCGCGCTGAGGTTGCACAGTGCAAAGCTTGGGGCATACGTAGCCGACGTGAACGCGCGTGAGTTCGGTGCCGGACGGCAGGGCATTCAGCGTAAGCGCTGGCGGCCCTTAGGACAGCTGGTCAATTATCTTGCCAAGCCGCGCAATCGACTTGCCGTTATGCTGCTTGGCGAGCATGTAACCAAGAACTAGGCCTCGATCGAGCTGCCCTTTGCTTCTAAGATCACGTAGCAGGCGCTTCGCTTGCTCTTGACCGTATCCTGATGTCCACCCGTTGTTGCCGTAGAAATGCAGTCGATCCAGCTCTTCGCGCAGCAGATCCGTCCTTGTATCGGGCGTTGGTTCGCTGGTGATCAAATTGAGCGCTCCTACCTCCATAGCCCAACCGGACACTGGATCCGAAACTGACTCTACGACGGCAAGGGAGGCACCGCGGGCGTACCGAGCGGCTAGCTGAAACGTCTCGTAGTCGGGCACGTAGACGAGTACTGGACCATGTCCAGAGCTGGGCCGGTTGCTACGCGGCGTTGTCGCCTGATAGTTCTGCGCTAGCCACTCGATGGAGTCAACACCGCACGACCATTGCGACTGGGTCGGAGTCACTAGCAGGGGTGCACCGCCGCTCCGCTCTACCTCTGAGAGCACCCATGCGACTGCCAAGTCTGCCGCTTCATCCCAGGGCCGCCTGGGGTCGTCATCCGGCACCCACGCAGCGACGTAATCACTCTCGGCCATGTCTTACGGTATCCCGGGTGGTTCGCTGGGACTTTGAATAACCCGCTTACCGCCGAGTCAGCGAGGGGAGCCGCTGCCCCAGCTCTGTCCACCCTCAGCGATGAGACATAAAGTAAGGAGTTGGGCGCAGGCCGGTTCTGACGGCCTGCTGTCGAGTTGCCGGTAGCGGTTCATCCGGTTGTAGCAGCTCGTTGGTTAGGCGCACCAGGAATCGCACCTGCTCTGTTGTCCCTCGTATCCAAGCTGAGGGTGACAGCGTGCTGTCGATCAGGCGATCGCGAATCGTTGCCAACTCGACCCACGCTTCATCTGCACGGGTACCCGTCTTGGCTATGAGCTTGACGGGCGTGTAGGGGTCGGTGGGGTTGGCCTCATCGTGGCTCCGCGCCGTGTACCCGACGGCGTTCCAGGCGTGACACGCTAACTTGTCGCCAAAGCCGTGCTCGGCAGCAAACTGGCGGAAGCCACCTTTGGTCAGAGCGACGGGCGGCCGCTCGGCTTCATGCAGTCCGCGTTTTATCGAAGCGAGCTGCTCTTCCTGGTGTATCGGTGCCACTTCGATGCCTAGTTCTGAAGCCAGATGGCCGATCGATCGAAGTTGTTCTTCTGTTAATGACCGGAAAAACTCACCACTGAGTACAAGCCCATAGGTTTGCTGGGCCTCAGGAAGTGGTGAGTCTTGCAGATGTTCGCGTTTCATAAACTAGTTATATAATAGCATATTATGTAGGAATAGTCCAGTACTTTCTAGGCTTCGGACTTAGTAGCGAGCAGTAAGACTTTGTGGCTCGAACTACTTCATCGGGGTTTACGGCGCCGCATCGATTTGTGGGCTGACCCCATCTTCTGTTGACGGTAGTCGTCAATAACAGATTGAAAGCTACCAACCGTCCGAACCATTTCGAGGCAGCCAAGAGCCAGCTCTTTTCCACTTGGCATGTCCGTCAAGTCAGGCCCATCTGCAAAATCACGGAAACCTTCAAGTATTAATACGAGAGAATAGGTCTGCACCCAGCGTTCAATCGCTTTCGGGCTTTTTAACCGCGGCATCCCCAGTGTCTCACGCCAGTCGTTCATGTCATCCGGCGTGGGCGGACCGGTTTCTAACAAGTCAAGCAGAAATTGTGGCGGCGGAGTGCTAACCGATCCACTGGCTGCTTTTCTGCCCTTGGATATCTGCATCCAGGTATAGAGAAAGTCCCCACTTGATCGACGCTTGACTGTAGAGGCGAGCACTTCAGCATACGCTTTACCATAAGTAAGCTGACCCTGCCGAGCCGTGATGAAAATCAGTTCCCAGAGCGGATCTATCAAGAACTCGTCGGCGGTACCAATCTCCTCAAGTTCATCTTCCGACGGCGTGTCAGAAATCAATAAATAAGCGTCTAGTCGCACCATAGCTGTGGCATGACTGGCAAAGTAACTAGCGACATCTTCAGGTTCCCAACCGGCATCGATCAAATCACATGCCTCCCAGGCTCCTTGATCTATCTTGGAAGAGGTGGCGTAGCCGTATATGCATGCGGCCGTATGACGCCGATTTTCGTGCCGTAGCCGTCGGATGATCTGGGCGGTCAGTGTGTCTAGGTAGACACGCGAGCCGTTGACGTGCACTATCCCGAGTTCAAGGAGCGGGCGCATGGCCGAGACATAGCGCAACCTTGCAGTGGTCTCGTTGGTCATGTAGAAGCCTGGGTTCACCACCAAGTAGGCCATGGCGCACCGCTCGGTGAGGTTGGAGTGCCCAGCAAAGGCGAGAAAATCCAGTAATTCCAGCGCCCGTTTTTCGTGCTGTAAGTTGGAAAGCATTCTTCGATAAATGCTAGATAAGGTTTGTTCCCCTCTCGGAGCCGAAGCGTCCAGCACTGACGTCACGTCTCGCCGAACCGAACGGCAGAAGTCGTACACATCAATGTCACCGAACTGGTTTAGTAAAGCGCAGGCCTGGTTCAGGGCACGTACTCGGCCACCCATAGTGATGGTAATGATGCTGCGTGCGCGTTCATCGAGTTCAGGACACTGCTCAGATATGAGCTGCTCTGACTCTTCGTTCGTCAATTCTTCAACCGAAACGACTGGTGCGTGATCCTCCGGCGGAGCAGCGCTGCCGGTAACAATGATCCAAGACCGTGTCACATCAGGGAGCAAGTCATCGACAGCACCAACATCGGCGTAGCCGTCTAGGATAACGATCTCCGGCGCGCTGGCATCGCAGAGCAAGGCCGCGAAGCCCCGCCGCAGCGCATACGCACTCGTCGTCGTGGAATCCAGCCCGCCCCGAGCGTCTAGCACTTTGGTGATCGACAACAACAACGCATCGGCACTATCCGCTTGGAGGACAACAGAATCTCGGTCGGCGAAGTGCTCGCGCGCAAGGCGGGACTTACCAGTACCGGGCTCACCAATGAGATAGATGGTGTTGCGTCGTCGCCACCGCCAGTCCTGGTCGGCTGTAGCTAGCAGCCGTTCAATCGCGTCAGCTAGTTCGGTTCGCAAAACGTATGGGGTGGCTCTGGTGTCCAAACTGGAGCTCTGCGTGCTGCTCTGTACGGCTTGTATCTCACTTGCAGTCAACTCAAGAATACGCCGCTCGTACTTGTCCAACCGGCGAAAGTGACGTTCTGAAACGTGCAGTATATTCTGGTAAATGTGCTCGCGACGTGAGGAAGATTTCTTCCAACCTTCCTCACCTAGACCGAATTCCCAGCGGGCGGCTTCTTGGTAGGTTGGGTTTTTGATTTGCCCGACTGCGGTGTTCAGAAGCCGGCCCACCGCTGCATGTACCGTGCCCGCATTCGGATGCAACTGCTTTGCCTTGGCGATGATCATCGGCATCTGTTCGGTTCGAAGCGTGCCGGCCGCCAACACGCCCACATCGCGCAGGTGGATGAGCTCGCGAACCATCGGCGAAACGCCAGGCTGTTCATACCAGTACGTCGGCGTTCGCGGTGCGCGGCTCTTCGTCACGAACAGAGATGTTCTCAGAAGCTGACCGGGTTGACCGGGAAATGGCCGGAGTAGGCCCGGTTTGACCCCTCAGGGTTCCCGTAGCGGTGATCTAGCCAGATCACGCAGACAGGAGAGAATCAAATGAACGAGATCTCACGTCGCTACAGGGCAGCAGGAGGATCCACGTCTGTTCCTGACGGCTTCAGCCGCGCGGCGGCCAACCAGCTCCAAGCCAGGACTAACAGCGAGGTCGCGGCCGGCATCATCATGAACACTCGGCTGTCGGTGGCACACTTCGTGACCAGCACCGCCCTGAATCACGCCACCGGCTTAGCTCATCAGGCTTACGCGCTGGGCGATGGGGACGAGTACCTGGCCAGCCGGCTTGGTGCGCTGGTGGACGGCTACGTCCGCTACGCCCACGAGGAGATCGCCAGCTTGCGGCGGCTGGCGTGAGCGTCGCCGGGCAGGTGCAGGCCGCCGGCGCTGACAGGATGCCGGGGGGAAGTGACGGTGAGCAGCTCGCGCACGGCTTGATCGCGGCGATCAACGAGCACCTGAGCGAGCTGCTGGCCTTTAGCGAGCGGCTGGCGCTGGCTGAGCAGTCACGGATTGACGACCTGGAGCAGCTCATCGGGGAGCATGCCGTGCGGGTGCTCCAGCTCGTACAGGGCAGAACTACCCCGTGAGCGACACCGTACTTCTCGTGGGATTGCTGTGGGGGTATTTCATCCTGGGCGTTGGTGCGACGCTCGCTTGGATAGCGTGCAGCACAACCAAATGCGCTCAAGCCCCTCCCAATAACCAGCTCCGAGTAGAGGTCAAGGCAGTAATCCATCGCCTCGACAATACGGCCGAGCTTGTCAGGTCTCAGATGCACGACGTGCTGCTCGGTCCGAACTGAGCGCGTGGTGAACCCGAACCCGCGCTCTTGGCTGGATCAGCTGGTCGGCGGCTGTTGGAGCATATTGCTGGGCGCAGCTGCCATTTATCTGGCAGCTCGCCTAATTCAGGCGGTCTGGCTCACCGCCCTAAGCATCCTCGGCGTAATCAGCCTAGTGGCCGTCGCCATCTTGGCAGTGCGGTCCCGCGGCCAGCAGTGGTAGGCGACGCCGCCCGATAAAAGAGGGCCAATTCAAGAAAAAGTTAATGCCGTTCTACCGAAGAAAGCGCTGCTCCAGTCGCTGCTGTGCTACCGCAACATAGTGTTGACCGAATTGGCAATCGATTGTTAACTAGCTCGGCCCGCTGATTAGCCCACTCATCCACTAATTGGCCCAGAAATATCAATCCTGAAATGAAAGGAGGCCACCGCTATGTCTC
This sequence comes from Jatrophihabitans sp., assembly GCA_036389035.1. Lineage (NCBI taxonomy): Bacteria > Bacillati > Actinomycetota > Actinomycetes > Jatrophihabitantales > Jatrophihabitantaceae > Jatrophihabitans > Jatrophihabitans sp. The sequence continues at coordinate 213,336 of DASVQQ010000010.1, read as the reverse complement.
GAACCTACAAAGACTCCCCCAACGGCAAGCGCCGCGGCCCCGGCCGGCAGCGCAATATCTCGGTCCGCGCCGTCCGGCGTGACCCACCGGATCTGCGCAAGCTGAGCCGGGCGCTCATCAGCCTGGCCACGGCCGAAGCCGCCGCTGAGGCTGCGGCCGAGCAGCCGGACGCTGTTCAAGCGGCGGACCAGCCCGACGCCGAGCCGGCAGGCCAACCCAGCCCCGGCAAAGATGAGGACGACCGTGTCTGATCGCCTCGTCTGGCGACAAGCGCATTGGCCCCGGCCGCTCGACGCGGCCGGGGCGGTGGCGGTCCCCCGGGCCTGGGCGGCTGACCAGCGCTCGCCGCAGATCGTGCTGGAGGCCCGGGCGGACGAGCGCGGCGTGCAGTACCTGCTCGGCGCGCCGGCCGCCGCTGTAGCTTCCGTCGAGCGCCGCTTGACCGCCGCTGTGCCCGGCGCCGCTCTAACTGAACCCAGCAGCGAGCGGCAGGCCGTCACGGCAGCTGGCCGGCTCAAGCTGTCGACCCGGCACCGGGCGCTCCGGACTGATCTGCCCGATGTAGCTACTCGGCAGGTCCTCAGCGCGCTGACGGCTGTCAACAAGGGCGAGCTGCTCGTCCTGCAGCTGGTGCTCGGCCCGCGCCGGATTCCGCTAGCCGTGCCTAACCAGTCGCCGTCCTCGATCGTCATGCCGTGGTACCAGGTCGCCTGGCGCGGTAACGGCGGCACGGTCGACGGCGAGAAGCGGGCGGCGCTCCGCGACAAGGTCGGCGAGCACGGCTTCGCCGCCACGCTCCGACTCGGCGCACTCGCTGCTGATGCTGCTCGGCGGCGCAACCTCATCCTCAGCCTCTACGCCGCCCTGAGGGTCAGCGAAGCCCCAGGCCTGCAGACCAAGCTGGTACGCGAGCAGCCGGAGCAGCTCAACCGGGCGGCCCGGCCGTGGCGCTGGCCAATAAGGATTAACGTCAGCGAGACGCTGGCCCTGACCGGCTGGCCGTTCGGTGACGACGACTTGCCCGGCCAGCCGCCACTGCACCCCAAGCAGGTCGCCCCGGCCCAGTTCGCAGGCAAGAGCGACCGCATCGTGGGCGCGGCCCTTGCGCCCGGTGTCAGCGGACAGCTCGGCTACTCGGTGACCGACGCGCTCCGGCACTCCTGGGTCATCGGGCCGACCGGCACCGGTAAGAGCACGCTGCTACTCAACCTGATCGACCAGGACCTGCGGGCCGGCCGCCCGGTCGTCGTCATCGAGCCGAACGACCTGGTGACTGATCTAGTAGCCCGCATTCCGACAGAGCGGCGAGACGACGTCGTCCTGCTGGACTGCCTCGATGCATCTCCCGTCGGCATCAACCCGCTCATGCGCCACGGCCGCAGCCCGGAGCTGGTGGCCGACTCGCTGCTAGCGACCTTCCACGCCCTCTACGGCGACGTCGGCATCGGCCCACGCTCGACCGACATCCTGGCTAACGCCCTCAATGTGCTGGCCCGCCGCGACGACGCCTCGCTCGTCATGCTGCCGCTGCTGCTGACGAACGCCGGCTTCCGCCGCTCGCTGACGGCTCAGGTGGTGCGCGACGATCCGGTCGCGGCCGGGCCGTTCTGGCGATATTTTGAGGGACTCAGCGAGGACGCCCGCTCCCAGGTGATCGCCCCCTTGCAGAACAAACTCCGGCCGCTGCTGCGGCCCAACCTGCGTAACGTCCTGGCCCAGCGCTCGCCGCGCTTCAACCTGCGCCAGGTGCTGACCGAGCACAAGGTGCTGCTGGTGCCGCTCCAGAAAGGCGTCATCGGGCCGGACACCGCCGAGCTGCTCGGCGCGCTCGTCATCGCCGAGCTGTGGCTAGCCGTCCGCGAGCGCCGGGCCGTGCCGGAGGAGCAGCGGACGCCGGTCATGGTCTACATCGACGAGGTTCAGGACTACCTGCGGCTGCCGACCGACCTGTCCGATGCGCTGGCCACCTCCCGCTCGCTCAAGGTCGGCTGGCACCTGGCCCACCAGTACCGCGACCAGCTGTCAGCCGGCATGCGGGCCGCCTTTGAGGCGAACGCGCGGTCACGGATCTGCTTCCAACTGGGGGCCGGTGACGCCCGGGCGATGGCGGCCGGCCAGTCGTTGGTCGCGCCGGAGGACTTCAGCGCCCTGCCGGCCTACCACGTCTACGCCTCGCTGATGCGCGCTAACTCCGTCCAGCCGTGGGCCTCAGCCACCACCCTGCCGGCGCCAACACCGTGCAGCGATCCCCTCGACATCCGGGCGCGCAGCCGGGCCGCCTACGGCCGACCGCTGGCCGAGATCGAGGCCGACTTCGCTGCGCTGCTCGACGGCGACGGCACCACTGGCAACCCGACCATCAACCTCGGTCGACGCAGGCGGGCCGCCCCGTGACCGCCGATAGCCAGTCCGGTCGCTGGTCCGCTCGCGTGGCGAGCGGGGCCGCCGCACCCACCGAACTACCGGACCTCGGGCAGCAGTCTGCGCCCGAAAGTCTCACTGGATCAGTGAGACCAGTGCCCCCTGAGCGCAGCCGGCCGGAAGGCCCCAAACGCACCGGCCGCGGACCCGCTAGACGCGGCCAGCGGGAACGGGCCGACCGGCTGAAAGCCCAGCTCAGTGCCCGTGACCTCAGTGTTCTCTTCAGCCTGGACGCCCACCGCTTCCTGACCACCGAGCAGCTCATCCGCTTTCACTTTGCCAACCACCGCACACCGGCGGCGGCCGGCCGGATCTGCCGCCGGGTGCTGCAGCGGCTGTTCGACTTCGGGCTGATCGAGCACCTCGACCGCCGCGTCGGTGGCGTCCGGGCCGGCTCAGCCTCCTACGTCTGGCGGGCCGGTGCGGTCGGTGACCAGCTGCTACGCCTGCTGGCTGACGACGCCGGTCGGCCGCGGGCCCGCCGTAAGGAGCCGTCGCTGCGCTGGCTGGAGCACTGCCTACTCACCGCCGAGGTCCACCTCTGCCTGCTCGACCTAGCCCGGGCGGGCCGAGTCGAAGTGCTGTCGGTCGTGACCGAGCCGCGCTGCTGGCGGCGCTACACGCCGATGAGCGGTGCCCCGGAGACGCTCAAGCCGGACCTGCTGGCGGTGACGGCCCAGGCCGAGTTTGAGGACCACTGGTTCTTTGAAATTGACCGGGCGACCGAGAGCCTGCCGACGCTGCTCAGTAAGTGCGCCCAGTACGAGGACTACCGGCGCAGCGGCCAGGCCGATGACGTCCTGCCGCTGGTTGTCTGGGTGGTGCCGGATGAACTGCACGCTGCCAAGCTGACGGCCGGCATCACCGCCAGCCGGACGCTCGACCCGGCGCTGTACCGGGTCTGCACGCTGGCCAGCCTGCCGGCCGTCATCAGCGGGAGCCCGGCGTGACGATGCCACCGCGTAACCAGGTGCTCGTCGGCGACGCCCTCACCGAACTGCGCCGGCTGCCGAACGGCTCGATCGACACGGTGGTGACCAGCCCGCCCTACTTCCGGCTGCGCGACTACCAGATCGACGGCCAGCTCGGTCTGGAAGGCCACGTCGACGAGTGGGTCAGCGGTCTACGAGCCGTGGCGCGTCAGGTGCAGCGCTGCTTGGTGCCGACGGGAAGCTTCTGGCTCAACCTGGCCGACACGTACTCGACGCACCCGAGTCAGGGGGCCGGTCGCAAGAGCTTGGTGCTCGGCCCGGAACGGCTCGCGCTGAGCTTGCTGAAAGACGGCTGGCTGCTCCGCAACAAGATCATCTGGACTAAGGCCAACTCGATGCCGAGTTCAGTCCGCGACCGACTGACCTGTCGGTGGGAGGCGGTTTACGTCTTCACGCGGCAGCCGAGCTACTTCTTCGACCTGGACAGCGTCCGGCAGCCACACACCAGCCGACACCAGGGCAAGCTGCGGCCCGACCACGTCCGGCCCAGGAGCCGCGAGATCTGGCGCGGGCCGAACGGTGACGACGCCTCCGGCCTGGAGCTCATGAAGGCCCGCGGCATCGTCGGGCACCCGCTCGGCAAGAACCCCGGCGACGTCTGGCAGCTGGCCTCCAGCGGCTACCGGAGCGGCCACCACGCCACCTTCCCGATCGCCTTGCCGGAACGGGCCATCTCGGCCGGCTGCCCCGAAGCCCGCTGCGTGAGCTGCCGGTTGCCCTGGCGGCGCCAGCTGATCCGCTCGCTCGGCGGCACGGCGGTGCGCGGTGCGCTCGGCCCGAGCTGCGGCTGCGACGCGCCCTCCGAGCCGGGACTAGTGCTCGACCCGTTCTTCGGCGCCGGCACGACGGCGGTGGCGGCCGAGCGGCTGCAGCGCGACTGGCTCGGCATCGAGCTGAACCCGGCCTTTGCCGAGCTGGCTAACCGCCGCATTCAGGAGGCCCGAGCCGGACCCGCCCAGCGGGCCGCCTGACGCCTCGTCGGTGTCATGCGGTCGAGCAACCGTAAGAGAACTGCCCTCCTGGCAGATCCGCTCGCCCGCACAGCACCGAGGAGGTGTGCCATGTCCCTAACGGACAACGGCTCAACCGGCCGGTCCGGCGTGAAAACGCTCGGCATTCGGTTAGAGCCTGACCTGCACGCGCAGCTGAGCCTGATCGCCCAGCTGCGGAGCACCACTATCACCGATGAGATCAAGGCAGCGCTCGAGGCCCACGTCACGGCCGCCAAGAGCCTGCCGGAACTCTCGGGCCGCGCCGACGCCGTCCTGGCTGACATCGACCGCGATGCCAGCGCCCGGCGGGCCGCCATCGCCAGCCTGTTCGGCACCACCGAACCGGCAGCACCAGCGGCACCAGCCGAAGCGGCAGAACCGCCCACTGGCGACCCGGAACCACCCGCTCCGCAACCCAGCGGCCGGGCACGCGGACGACGCGGCGGATCGGAGGAGGCAGGTAGCTGAGAGGAGGTAACTCCGTCAGCTGGCACCACTCGGTGCCAACCCTGGCAGGGGCCGGACGGTTCGAGACAGCTCCTGTCTCACCGTCCGTCTCTGCCAGTCACACCAACCAATGAGAGGAGGTCAGCTATGACTCACGAACAACCACAACCAACTGAGAATGCGCCAGCGCCAGTACTGGCAGAAAGCGCAGGCACTGTCGCCGAAGCCGCGCAGCCGCCGATCGCCCCGCCGCGGATCTGGGTGGGCTCGCTGGCCGACTACAACGACGGCCTGCTGCACGGCGCTTGGATCGAGGCCGCCCGCGAGCCTGAGCAGATCGAGGCCGACATTCAAGCCGTGCTGGCCGCCTCGCCGTGGACGGCCCGCACCGGTGAACCGGCTGAGGAGTGGGGCATCTTCGACTTCGACAACTTCGGGGCCTGCCGGCTTGATCAGCACGAGGACCTTGCTTGGGTTAGCGGCGTCGCTAGGGGCATCGCCGCGCACGGGCTGGCCTTCGCCGCCTGGGCTGACATCGCAGAAGACCGCGAACTGCTGGCCGACTTCGACGAGGCCTACATCGGCCAATACGACAGCCTGCACGCCTACGTCGAGCAGCTGATCAACGACCTCGGCTACGACCAGCTGCTCGACCGGGTGGTGCCGCCGAGCCTGCGGCCCTACGTCAAGATCGACCTTGCTGCCACAGCGCAGGACCTCGACGCCGACCTGCATACAGTGGAAGCCGCCGAGGGCGGCGTCTGGCTATTCAATGCCCGATAATCGGCTGCCGGCTCAATTAGCCTCCGCCTACCCGCAATTTCTGACCAGAATTCGCCGCAATTCGCCCGCTCAGCAAATTGGCCGGCAACTTAGGCTCGCCTTTTTAATAATCGCCCCATACCTTTCCTCCTCGGCAATTTCTGAAAACCGACGGAGGACACGCACATGGGCAATGGACACCGCAGGAGCAGCCAGCCAGCCGGCGACGACGGCGGACCGGTGGCAGCGATCACGGCCGCCATCCGCGAGCAGGCCTACCTCACCTGGGCCCGCTACCGCGAGCCCGAGCAGGACACCAGTAGAGCCCTATTCGAACGGGCCTATCTCGGCCACTACAGCAGCGTCGACGCCTACGTCGTCCAGCTCGTCGACGCCTACGAACTCGACGCCAAGCTCGACGCCGCCATCGCCGAGCCGTTCCGCCGCCACGTTGATATCGACATCACAGCGCTCGGCCGCGCTCTCGTCGCCCGCACCACCATTTACACGCTGCAGGCCGTACCGGTCGGTGTCTGGGTATTCAACGGCGAAATCGAATAGGCAAGCCTATCCTCCACCGCGGAATAGACAATTCGGGTCGCCTGAGGGAACCAATTCGCGTACAATAGGTAATGAAATGCCATTTACTTCTCCAGCATTTAATTACAGGCAGCTACTAAGCAGACTGCTGCTCGTGCGCCACCCGGCGCTCTACTACCCGCCATTTCGCAGCGACGGTCAGTTGGAGGTTGTTCGATGAAACGAACCCCGGCACTAACGGCAGCATCTGTCACCGCCTCAAACCTATTGCTAGCAGCTTCCTACCTGCGGGTATCGACCAAAGAGCAAGCCGAGCGCGACGGCGATCCAGAGGGGTACTCGATACCGGCCCAGCGGGAGGCCAACCGACGTAAGGCTGACGCGCTCGGGGCGGTGATAGCCGTTGAGTTCATTGACCGCGGTGAGTCCGCTCGGTCAGCCGCTCGTCCACAGCTACAAGCGATGCTGGCTTACCTCCGCGAACACCCGGAGATTCGCTACGTGATCGTGCATAAGGTCGACCGGTTGGCTCGCAACCGCATGGATGACGTTGAGATCAACCTGGCGCTGCAAAGGGCTGGCGTCACGCTGGTGTCAGCGACCGAGAACATCGATGAGACACCCTCCGGGATGCTGCTGCACGGCATCATGAGCAGCATCGCCGAGTTCTACTCCCAAAATCTGTCCAGCGAAGTCATCAAGGGCATGAGCCAGAAGGTCAAGACGGGCGGCACTCCCGGCAAGCCACCACTGGGCTACCGCAACGCCCGCATCATCAACAGCGAGGGCCGTGAGGTCCGCACCATTGAGCTGGACCCTGAGCGTGCCGAGTTGATCCGCTGGGCCTTTCAGACCTATGCCACCGGCGACTGGTCACTGACAGGGCTGGTGGCCGAGCTGGAACTGCGCGGGCTGACCAATCTGCCGACGCCGAAGTTCCCACTGCGACCGATCCGAGCCAACCACCTCTACCTCATCCTGACCCACCCCTACTACAAAGGCGACGTGGTCTGGCGTGGTGCCCGTTACCCCGGGCGGCATCCCAAGCTCGTCGACGAGGCGACCTGGCGGCAAGTCCAAGAAGTCCTGACCGCGCGTGGTACCGGCGAGAAGCAGCGCGAGCACCAGCACTACCTGAAGTCCAGCGTGTTCTGCGGCGACTGCGGCAGCCGCCTAATTATCACCAACGCCAAGAACCGCCACGGCGCTATCTACCCATACTTCGTCTGCGTCGGACGGCACCAGAAGCGCACGCCGTGCACCCGTAAAGCGCTACTGATTTCGGTTGTCGAGGATCTCATCATCGACTACTACGCCACCGTCGAGCTGGATCCCGAACTACGCCAGCACATTGAGGCGACGCTGACGGAGGAACTGCAGGCGGCTCGGACCCAGGCCGAAGCCCTCCACCGCGAACTCAGCAACCAGCGCCAACAGCTGACCCACGAACGAACTCGGCTGCTGCAGGCCCACTACGCCGGAGCTGTCCCGCTGGAGCTACTGAAAACGGAGCAGGACCGGATCACCGGCCAGCTGGAACTCATCGAAAGCCGCCTGGACGCCACCAGCGTCCACTTCGACACCGTGCAGACCAACCTGAAATCCGCGCTCGACCTGGCTGACGACTGCAACCGCGCCTACCTGCAGGCAGACGACCGAACCCGCCGGCTGCTCAACCAGGCACTGTTCGACATGATCTACATCGACGAGGACGGCGTCCGGGCCGCGCTCGCCGAACCGTTCAGGACGCTGCTCGGACCCGAAATTATGGCAGCCGCCGGACCAGGGCACCGCCCGAACGCTGCGGCGGTACCCAGCGCAGCCGAGGCTCCGACCGAGGCTCGAAACAGCCGGTCCGATGTACGCCACGACTGGAGCGCCGCCTACATCCGTCGCATCCGTGGGCAACGACCCAAAACGAACAAACCCGCATCCGTTCAACACGGTGCGGGTTTGAAAGACGTCACTCTGGTGCGCCCGGCAGGATTCGAACCTGCAACCTCTTGATCCGTAGTCAAGTGCTCTATCCGTTGAGCTACGGGCGCGTCTGAACCGAGGGCCGAGTCTAGCGGGTGGGATCAGGGCCGACCAAAACGGCCCGGTCACCCCGACCAGCCAGCCCGGACAGCACGAAGCCCCGTCCGGGGACGGGGCCAGGAGCTGAGCGGAGGCTCGGGGATTTGAACCCCGGATGGGCGATAAACCCAAACCGCATTAGCAGTGCGGCGCCATAGACCGGACTAGGCGAAGCCTCCTCGGGCCGTCCTGAACCAGCACGGCCGTCAGCCGCACACCTTACTGGTCAGCCGGTGACCGGGCCAAAGCGACCCAGCCGAAGCCACCGCCGAAGCCACAGCCGATGCCACCGCCGCCCAGCGTCAGCGAGGGCTGACGGCCGGCATCACGAAGCCGTCGATCAGCTCCACCAGCTCGGCGTCGCTGATCGGCTTGCGGCGCAACACCACCCGGTGGATCAGGGTGCCCGCCAACACCTCGGGCACCAGTACCGACACCGCATCCGGACGCACCTCGCCGCGGCGCACGCCGCGCTCCAGCAGGCGCAGCAGCACCTGCTTGCGCGGGTCGAAGAAATCGCACTCGAAGGTCGAGCAGAAGGCGGCGTCGCGCAGCGACTCGCCCATGATGGAGCGCATCGCGTCCCCGCCGAGGCCGGTCATCAGCTTGCTGATCCGACGGGCCAGGGTCAGCAGCGCGTCCCGGGTGGTGACCTTGTCGTCGAGTTGCATCTCGACCGCGCCCAGCAGCGGGCCGGACAGCAGGTCCCCAAGCGAGTCCAGCACCAGCTCCTGCTTGGTCGGCCACCGGCGATAGATCGAGGCCTTGCCGGTCTGTGCCCGGGCGGCCACCGACTCGATCGTGACGCTGCCGTACCCGCCGCAGGCCAGCTCGGCGATGGTGGCGTCTTTAATCGCTCGCTCCAGCTCCACGCCGCGCTTACGCTGCCGCCCGGAGTCCTCTCCGGAGGTCTCGAGCGGTGGTGTGGACACGGAACTCATGGAGCGCTGGCCGCCTTTCCATCTGGGTCCGGGACTGCGGACACGACTAGCACGGAGTGAGTTGGGCAACAAATTAGTGCACGCTTGCGTTTCTTATCTCTTACCCGCTAGCCTACCGCAAGGAACGCCAACGTTCCCTATAAGCTTCATAAGTTCGGCAAGCTCCGAGAAACCGGAAAGCCGCGCCGAAACCGCGCCAGACGCAACACCGCCGTGCGGCAGACCGCCCGGCATGAGCTCCAGCACTTCGAGGAGAGTCGTGAGCACGACGCACCAACAAGCCCCTGCCACCCGGCCGAACGGCAAGGCAAAGCACCCCGGCCTAACCCTGTTGATCATCGCCGGGGCACAGCTGATGATCGTTCTCGATGGCACCATCGTGAACATCGCGCTGCCGAAGATGGGCGAGTACTTCGGCAAGAACCAGACCGACATGACCTGGGCCATCAACTCCTACACCCTCGCCTTCGGCGGCCTGCTGCTGCTGGGCGGGCGGGCCGGTGACATCCTCGGACGCCGCCGGATGTTCATGGTCGGCCTGGGCCTGTTCGCTCTCGGCAGCCTCCTCGGCGGCCTGGCGCCCAACTTCGAACTCCTGATCTTCGGACGCGTCATCCAGGGCATCGGCGGCGCGATCGCCTCGCCCACCGCGCTGTCGCTGATCGCCACCGAGTTCGAAGAAGGGCCCGAACGCACCCGGGCGTTCGCGGTGTTCGCCGCCGTCGCCGGCGCCGGCGCCGCCCTGGGCCTGCTGCTCGGCGGCGTGCTGACCGAGTACCTGACCTGGCGCTGGGTGCTGTTCGTCAACGTCCCGATCGGCGCCGTGCTGGTCGTCGGCGCCTACGTCTACGTGCACGAGTCCGACCGGCTGTCGGGCAGGTTCGACTGGCTGGGCGGCGCGCTGTCCACGATCGGCATGACGGCACTGGTCTACGGCTTCATCAACGCCGCGTCCAAGGGCTGGAGCGAGCCGACCACCGTCGGGGCGTTCGTGGTGGCCCTGGTGCTGCTGCTGGGCTTCGTCGCGCTGCAGGCCAAGCGGTCCTACGCGATGATGCCGCTGCGCATCTTCCGCGACAAGAGTCGCTCGGGCGCCTACATCGTCATGCTGATCATCGGCGCGGCCATGTTCGGCATGTTCTTCTTCGTCACGTACTTCGTGCAGTTGGTGCTCGGCTACTCCTCGCTCAAGGCCGGACTGGCGTTCCTGCCGGTGGCGTTCACCATCGGCACCGCCGCGCAGATCTCGGCGCAGCTGCTGGCCCGGATCGGCCCCCGCAACCTGATCATCTTCGGCTCGGTGGTGATGGCCGGCGGCCTGTTCTGGCTGTCCAGCATCTCCGCCGAATCCAGCTACCTGGGCCACCTGCTGCCGTCCCTGCTGGTGATGTCGGCCGGCATCGGAACCATCTTCGTGCCGTTGACCTCGGTCGCGGTCGCCGGGGTCGAGCCGCACGAGGCCGGCCTGGCCTCGGCGCTGCTCAACGTCGGCCAGCAGGTCGGCGGCTCGATCGGGCTGTCGGTGCTGACCACGGTGTTCGCCACCGCCTCCAGGAGCGAGGGCAAGAACCAGGGTGAGCGGCTCGGCGCGCTGGTGCAGAGCGGCCAGGAACAGCCGACCGTCCTGCAGCACTTCATGGAACTGTCCCAGCAGGCCTCGGGCAGCGTGCGGGCCTCGGCCGGCGCGTTGCAGGACGCGGTAGCCAACCAGGCGTTCCACACGGTGCTGGCGCACGGCTCGTCCCGGGGCTTCCTGGCCGCGGCGATCTTCGCGGTGGTGGCGGTGGTGGTCGCCGCCACCATGATCAGCACCGGCAAGGACGAGATCGCCGACGTCCCGCTGACGCCGGTGCCCTGAGGCCGGCGAATGAAACCGGCGTGCTGAGGCGGGCGCTGAGCAGCCGCCGCACGACCTGAATGGCACGGGCTCCTGATCCGAGAGGATCAGGGGCTTCGTGCTGTCCGGCCCGTTCCATGGAGCCGCCCGTACTGCCCGCAATGAGGAGCCTCTCACCAATTCGCCGGTTTCTACAGACAGTGCGTGCTTCAAGCGCTATGTTAACTCTCCGTAACAAGATTCTAACGGGGAGTAATTATGTTGGCACGCCGGTCCACCCTCGTCCTGTTCGCCGCCTCGACCCTCGTCTCGGGATTGGCGACCAGCGCGCCGGCCTACGCGGCCGAGCCCCCCGCGACCGGCTCCACTACGGCCAGCCCCGCCGCGGCCGGCCCCGCCGCGAGCGGGCCGAGCCGCCCCGGCATGCCGGCCAAGCCGTCGCGGGACAGCATCGCGCCGAGCCCGGTCACCGGGCTCACGCTGACCGGCAACGACGCCCATTCGATCGACCTGGGCTGGACCAACCCCACCGACCCGGACTTCGCCGGGGTGCTGATCCGGCGGGCGGCCGGTGACACCCCGCCGATCGCGGCCTCGGACGGCACGCTGGTGGCCACCCTCAGCAGCCGGCAGACCGCGTTCACCGACAAGCACCTGAGCGCGGCCGGCGCCTACAGCTACGCGGTGTTCAGCCGTGACAAGAGCCAGAACGTCGGCCTCGCGACGGCCCTGTCCACCGCCACCCGCTCGACCAGCACCGCGACCGGCCTGCGCGGCGAGCTGACCGACCAGCAGGGCCGCGCGATCGGCCGGGCCCAGGTCGAGGTCCGCGAAGCGTCCTCCGGCAACCCCGTGGCAGTAGCGGGCACCGCCGCCAACGGCCAGTTCACGGTCACCGGCCTGAAGCCGGGTTCCTACCTGCTCTGCTTCCAGCCCGGCAACGAGAGCACCGCCCAGTCCAGCACCGGATACCTGCCCGGGTGCCGGCGGCACAACGGCAACGGCAGCGGCAACACCGGCACGCCGGTAACCGTGCTGGCCGGTCAGATGACGTCCAGCCTGCTCGATGACCCCGAAGTCGGCGGCGCGATCTCGGGTCGGGTCACCGACTCCGCCAGCCAGGGCCTGGCCGGCGTCCTGGTCTCCACCTTCGACCCGAGCACCCCCGAATACGGGCCCTATGTCGCCCTCACCCAGCAGGACGGGACCTACACGGTGGCCGGCCTGGCCGCCGGCTCCTACCAGGTGTGCTTCTACAGCCAGGACGTGAGCGGAGCCTCTGCCACCGGCTACCTCGACGAGTGCCATGTCAACCAGCCGCTGAACACCAGCTCCGCCACGCTGGTCGCGGTGAGCCTCGGGCAGACCAGCGCCGGCATCGACGCCGCGCTCGCGGAGGCCGGCGCGATCACCGGCCAGCTCACCGATATCAGCAGCGCGCCGGTCACCGACATCGACGTCGACGCCTGGGTGCACGGCCTCTCGCAGTTCGCGGGCTCCGGCCGCAGCAACAGCAGCGGTGGTTACACCGTCAAGGGGTTGCCGACCGGCAACTACACCCTGTGCTTCGACGGCTCATCCGCCATCACGGTCGCCGCACCCTACGGCTATGCCAACAGCTGCACCGCAGACCTGCTGCCGGTGGCGGTGGTGGCGGGCCAGGCCACCACGGTGAACAAGACCGTCGTGACGGCCGGCGCGGTGGGCGGCGCCGTCACCGGCGTCAGCGGCCCGGTCGCCGGCGTCTGGGTGAGCGTGTCCGACAGCTCGGGCAACCAGCTCAGCTCGACCAACACCGACAGCTCCGGCGGCTACCAGTTCAACGGCCTGGCATCGGGCCAGGTGACGGTCTGCTACGAGCCGACCTACACCGCCGGCGGCTACCAGCGAACCTGCTACGGCGCCCAACCCGACGGCAGCGGCTCACCGATCACCGTCACCGCCGGGGCGTTGAGCACGGCCAACGTCCAACTGCAGGTCGGCGCCTCGATCACCGGCACGGTCACCGACACCTCAGGCACTCCGATCAGCGGGGTCCTGGTCAGCGCGAACGGGATGTCGAACTACACCGGCTACTCCGCCCAGACCGACCAGGCCGGCAGCTACACCTTCAGCGGGGTGACGGCCGATGACTACCAGATCTGCCTCGACCCGTCCTACGCCCAGGCGCCGTCAGCCGCCGGCTACGCTGCGGAGTGCCACCTCAACCGGCCCACGTTCGAGACCGCGGACCCGGTCACCGTCGGGGCGTCGGGCTCGGTGACGGTGAACGCGGTGCTGAGCCCGGGCGCCGCCGTCACCGGCCAGGTCACCGGCGCCGACAGCGCCCTGCTCGGCGGGGTGTACGTCTACGCCTACGCGCCCGCGTCCGGCCGGTACGCCATCGCCAGCACCGATCCCCTGGACGGCAGCTACCGGCTCGGCGGGCTGGCCGGCGGGGACTACACCATCTGCTTCGACGCGGCCAACGTCCGCCTGCCGGCCGTGACCGGATACGTCAACGAGTGTCGCGACAACCAGGGCAGCCCCCTGCACCAGATCGTCGCCGGCACGGTGACCACCGGTATCGACGCCCAACTCGCCATCGGGGCCGGCCTCAGCGGCCAGGTCACCGACTCGGTCGGCGCCGGCATCCCGAACGCCTACGTCGACACCTTCGGCGCGGACGGCTCGAACCTCGGCCCGGCCGGCTTCACCGACGCCACCGGCCACTACCAGATCACCGGCCTGCCGGCGACCGCGGTGCGGGTGTGCTTCTACCCCGGTCAGGACGGCGGCGCGAACGGCACCGGCCACCTGTCCGAGTGCTATGACGACCAGCCCGACGTGTCGACCGCCACCCCGGTGACCACCACCGCCGCCGCGGTCAGCTCCGGCGTCGACGCCGTCCTGGCCGACGCGCCGGCGTGAGGCGATCCGGCCGCTGAGCCGGCCAGCGCGGCTGGGTCAGCGGCGGATTGCCTTTTCCTGCAATCCCGTTAGATCGGCTGAATAACGCATGCTACTTTCGCCCCGTACGTTACTTAACGGGGAGTTAATATGCTTGCACGCCGGTCCGTCCTTGCCCTGCTCGCCGCCGCGACCCTGGTCGCCGGTGCGGTGACCAGCTCGCCGTCCTACGCCACCGCGCCGGTCGCGACCCCGGCCCCGGCCCCGACCAGCCCCGCCGCGACCGGGTCGAGCCACCACGGTCCGACACTCAAGCCGGTGCGTGACACCACCCCGCCTGCACCGGTCACCGACCTCCGGATGACCAGCAACGACGTCCGCTCGATCAGCCTGAGCTGGGTCAACCCCACCGATTCCGACTTCGCCGGCGTGCTGATCCGCCGGGCGGCCGGCGACACCCCGCCGATCAGCGCCGCGGACGGCACGCTGGTCGCGGCCCTGAGCAGCCGGCAGACCACGTTCAGCGACAAGCACCTGACCGCGGCCAGCACCTACAGCTACGCGGTGTTCAGCCGTGACAAGAGCCGCAACGTCGGCCTCGCGGCGACCGTGACCACCGAAACCCGCTCGACCAGCACAACGACCGGCCTGCGTGGAAAGCTGACCGACCAGCAGGGCCGCGCGATCAGCCGGGCCCAGGTCGAGGTCCGCGAACCGTCCACCGGCAACTGGGTTGGCTTCGCGGTCACCACGGCCACCGGCCAGTTCTCGGTCACCGGCCTGGCGCCGGGCGCCTTTTCGGTCTGCTTCCGCCCTGACAGCGAGACCTCCGGCCACTCGAGCACCGGTTACCTGCCCGGCTGCTACCGCCAGCAGCCCTACGGCTACGGCGACGCCGGCACACCGGTGACCGTGCTGGCCGGCAAGATGACCTCCGGCCTGGTGGACTACCTGCTGACCGCCGGCGCGCTCTCCGGCCGGGTCACCGACCCCGCCGGACGAGGCCTGTCCGACGTCACGGTTATCGTCCTGGGCAGGGATGACTTCCAGCAGGTCTTCAGCACCAGCACCGGTGCGGACGGCAGCTACACCACGACCGGGTTGGCTGCCGGCAGTTACGAGGTGTGCTTCTACAGCCTGCATGCGGGCGGGCCATCAGCCACCGGCTACCTCGACGAGTGCTTTGACGACCAACCCCCGTACTCCTCCGGAACGCCGATCGCGGTGCACTCCGGGCAGACCAGCGCGGGCGTCGACGCCATGCTGGCCGTTGCCGGCGCGATCACCGGCAAGGTCACCGATTCCAGCGGCTCTCCGTTGCAAGACGTGATGATCTCGGCCACCGGCGCGCGCTACGGCGGCGCCGGCAGCGGCAGCAGCGGCGACTACACCATCGCGGGGCTGGCCAGTGACAGCTACCTCCTGTGCTTCGACGGCTCGTACCTCGTCTCGGCCACTGCTCCGTACGGCTACACCAACACCTGCGTCGGCGATCGCTATCTGAGGGTGGACGTGGTGGCAGGCCAAGCCACCACGGTGAACGAAACCCTCTTCAAAGCCGGCGCGGTCGGTGGCACCGTCACCAGCGACGACGGCCCGGTCGCCGGCATCATGGTGGTGGTGTCCGACAGCTCCGGACGGATGCTGACCATGACCGCCACCAATGACGACGGCACGTACCAGCTCGCCGGGCTGGAGCCGGGCAAGGTGACGGTCTGCTTCGACCCGACCTACACCTCCGGCGCCTACCTGCGCACCTGCTACGGCGCCCAGGCTGACGGCAGCGGCACATTGCTCACCATCTCCGCCGGAGAATTGCGCACGGTCGACGCCCACCTGTCGCGGGGCGCCTCGATCACCGGCACGATCACCGACGCCTCGGGCGCTCCGATCAGCGGCGTGCTGGTCAGCGCCTTCGGCAGCGTCGGCTTCAACGGCTACTCCGGCCAGACCGACGAGTCCGGCAGCTACACCCTGAGCGGGTTGGCCGCGGATGCGTACAAGGTCTGCTTCGACCCGTCCTACGCCCAGGGTTCGACAGCAGGTGGCTACGCGGCGCAGTGCTATGACAACCAACCCTCGTTCGACACCGCCGACCCGGTCACCGTCGGATCCTCCGGCTCGGTGACGGCGAACGCGGTGCTGGGCTCGGGCGCGGCCATCACCGGGCTGCTCACCGGCTCCGACGGCGCTGTGCTCGGCGGCGTGTTCGCCTACGCCTATGCGCCGGAGTCCGGCCAGTACATCACCGTCATCTCCGATTACCAGGACGGCAGTTACCGGCTGTCCGGGCTGACCGAGGGCGACTACCTGGTCTGCTTCGGCGCGGGGAGCGTCCAGCAGCCGTCCACCACCGGATACGTCGACGAGTGCTATGACAACCAGCCCACCAGCTACACCGCCACCCCGGTGCACGTCAGCACCGGTGAGGTGACCACGGGCATCGACGCCGAACTCGCCGTCGGCGCCGCCGTCACCGGCCGGGTCACCGACTCCGCCGGTAACGGCCTCGGCGACATCTATGTCGAGACCACTCTTGCCGGCGACAACGCGTCCTCCGGCTCTCTCGGCGTCACCGACGACACCGGCCGCTACCGGCTCATCGGGCTGCCGGCGACCGCCGTGTCGGTGTGCTTCTTTGCCGGCGAGGAAGCCGCCACCAGCGGCACCGGCTACTCATCCGAGTGCTACGACGACCAGCCGACCGTCAGCACCGCCACCCAGGTGCGCACCACCGCCGGCGACGTGACTGCCGGCATCGACGCCGAACTCGCCGCCGGCGCCGCCATCACCGGTCAGGTCACCGACTCCGCCGGCAACCCCGTCCCGAACGTCTACGTCCACACCTTCGGCGCCGACGGCTGGCAGCTCACTCGCTATGCCTTCACCGACGACACCGGTCGCTACCGGCTCACCAGCCTGCCGGCGACCGCCGTGTCGGTGTGCTTCCAGAGTTATGAAGGCGGCGCCAACGGCACCGGTCACCTGTACGAGTGCTACGACGACCAGCCCGACATGTTCACCGCCACCCCGGTGAACACCACCGCCGGTGGAGTGCGGGCCGGCATCGACGCCGTGCTAGCCGACGCGCCGGCGGCGTGACTGGCTGGGCCTTAGCCGGCGCCGTCGAGCTAAGTTTTGCCTGGTACACAAGTTCCTAACGCGGAGTTAATATGCCTGCACGCCGATCTGTCCTTGCCCTGGTCGCCGCGGCGACCCTGGTTTCGGGGTTGGTGTGCCAGCTCGCCGTCCTACGCGACCGGGCCATCCGCCAGCCCCGCCGCAGCCGGGCCGAGCCACCGCAGTCCGGCAGTCAAGCCGCCGCCTGAACGCACCCCGCCCGGACTGGTCACCGACCTCCGGATGACCGGCAACGACGCCCATTCGATCAGCCTGAGCTGGGTAAACCCCCGTGACCCCGACCTGGCCGGGGTGCTGATCCGGCGAGCGGCTGGTGACACCCCGCCACTCGCAGCCTCGGACGGCGCGCTGGTGGCAACCCTGGGTAGCCGGCAGACCACGTTCACCGACAAGCGCCTGAGCGCGGCCGGCGCCTACAGCTACGCGGTGTTTCCCCGGTACGAGAGCCGCACCGTCGGCGTCGCGGCGACCCTGACCACCGCCACACGCTCGACCAGCGACACCACCGGCCTGCGCGGAAAAGCTGACCGACCAGCAGGGCCGCGCGATCAGCCGGGCCCACGTCGAGGTCCGCGAGGCGTCCACCGGCAACGGTGTGGCCGCAACGGCCACCTCCAGCACCGGCCAGTTCTCCGTCCCAGGCCTGACGCCGGGCGTCTACCTGCTGTGCTTCTTTACCGACGACGGCACCACCGGTCACTCGGCCACGGGTTACCTGCCCGGCTGCTACCGCCAGCAGCCCTACGGCTACGGCAACACCGGCACACCCGTGACCGTGCTGGCGGGCAAGATGACCTCCGGCCTGGTCGACTACCTGCCGGTCGCCGGGGCGCTCTCCGGCCGGGTCACCGGCTCCGACGGCGCCATGCTCGGCGATGTCTGGGTCTACGCCGACAATCTCCAGTCCGGACAAGGTTTCGCCGCCTACTCCGACCAGGACGGCAGCTACCGGCTTTCCGGGCTGACCGAAGGTGACTACCACGTCTGCTTCGGCGCATCGCTCATCCTCGAGCCATCCAGCACCGGCTACGTCGATGAGTGCTACGACGACCAGAGCGTCAGTTCCCCCCGCACTCCGGTGCACGTAGCCGCCGGGACCGTGATCGCCGGCATCGACTCCGAACTCACCGTCGGCGCCGCCATCACCGGCCAGGTCACCGACTCGGCCGGTAACCCCATCTCGAACGTCTTCGTCCAGACCTCTGGTGCTGGCGGCTCGGACCAAAGCCCCGTCGGCACAACTGACGACCTCGGCCACTACCGGGTCACCGGTTTGCCGGAGACCGCCGTAGTGGTGTGCTTTCACCCCGGCGAACAAGGCAGCGCCAACGGCACCGGATTCCAGTCCGAGTGCTACGACGACCAGCCGAACGCCAGTACCGCCAACCCGGTCAACACCACCGCCGGCCAGGTCAGCACCGGGGTGGACGCAGAACTCGCCGTCGGCGCCGAAATCACCGGCCGGGTCACCGACTCGGCCGGCAACGGCATCTGGGACGTGTCCGTCTTGACTTATGGCGTCGGCGGCTCGTACCTCGGCCGTGCTGGCATGACCGACAACACCGGCCACTACCGGATCGTCGGCGTGCCGGCGGGCGCCGTGGTGGTGTGCTTCCAGACCTACCCGGAGGGCGGCGCCAACGGCGCCGGGTACCTGTCCGAGTGCTATGACGACCAGCCCAACGCCAGCGCCGCCAACCCCGTCCACACCACCGCCGGCCAGGTCAGCTCCGGCGTGGACGCCGTACTCGCCGACGCGCCGGCTTAGCAGCGAGGCGGCTCACTAACATGAAAAAATTTCTCATGTCCGCGCTCGGCGCGGGCGCGCTCGTCCTCGCCACGGTGACGGGCGCAGGCTTTGCGACAGCCATACCTGCCGCCACGGCTTACACCCAACCTCATCAAGCCCCGCCGAAGGACACCATGGCGCCCGGCCCGGTCACCGGGCTCACCGTGACCGCCAACGCGCTGCATTCCATCTCGCTGGAGTGGGCCGTGCCGAAGGATGCTGACCTGGCACACGTGCTGATCCGGCGTGCAATCGGCGACCAGCCACCGCTGTCGGCCTCGGACGGCACCCTGGTGGCGATCCTCGGCTCGCACGCGACCGAGTTCACCGATCAGAAGCTCGACGGTGGCACGGCCTACAGCTACGCGGTCTACGCCTCGGACCGGCAGCGGAACCTCAGCACTCCCAGCACCGTCAGCGCGTCCACCCTGACCACGAACGACCGCACCGGCATCCGCGGTGTGCTGACCGACAAGCAGGGTCACCCGATCGCCGGCGTGTCGGTGGAGGTCAACGCCGTCGACGGCGGGTACGCCGGCGAGGCGACCACCGGCGCCGACGGCAGCTACCGGGTCACCAACATCCAGCCCGGCACGTACACCGTGTGCTTCCAGGTGACCTCGCAGACGAAGGGCTCATCGCCCACCGGTTACTTCAACGGCTGCTATCGCCAGCAGCCTTTCGGCTCCGGCAACAGCGGAACCCCGGTCACCGTCACGGCAGGAAAGACGGTCAACGGCATCAACGATTACCTGGCCGTTGCGGGAGCGATCTCCGGGCGGATCACCGACCCGTCCGGAACGGGCCTGGGCAACGTCAGGGTCTATGTCACCTCCCCGTGGGATGCCTACCACTCGGCGACCAGCTCGGCTGACGGCGGCTACACGATCACCGGCCTGCCGGCCGACAGCTACCGGGTCTGCTTCGACGCCAGCCACGCCACCGGAGCGGCCAGCACGGGTTACCTCGACGAGTGCTACGACAACCAGCCGCAGTGGAACGCCACCGCCATCCCGGTCCGCCTCGGGCACACCACCCGAGGCATCAACGCCGTCCTCGCGGTGGGTGGGGCAGTCACCGGCACGGTGACCGACCCGGCCGGTAACCCGGCGGCTGGCGTGATCGCATTCCTGAGACCGAGTGGCGGCAGGGACATCACCGACGCGCAGGGCCTGTACCGCATCAGCGGGATCGCCCCTGGCGCCTACACCGTCTGCGTCAATGGGCCCGAAGGCACCTCCACGACCGCCCCGTACGGCTACATCACGGGCTGCGGTCCTGACGTCGCGGTGGTCGCCGGCCAGACCGTGACGCAGCACCGCACCCTGCAACTCGCCGGCGCGATCGGCGGTTCGGTCTCCGGACCGGACGGCAGCCCGGTGGCCGGCGTCTGGATGACCGTGTTCGACTCGGCCGGGATTGCCATCGACACCCTGACCGACGAGAGCGGCAACTGGCAACTGGCGGGCCTCGGCGCAGGCCAGTACACCGTCTGTTACGACCCGAGCTTCACCAGCGGCGGGTTCCGCCGAGGCTGCTATGACGGCCAACCGTCCGGCGCCACCACCGGCACCCCGGTGACCGTGACGGGCGGTCAGCTGACCACGGTGAACGAGGCCCTGGTACCCGGCGCAACCATCCGCGGCACCGTCAGCGACAAGGACGGCAGGCCGATCGACTCGGTGCGAGTGTCGCTGATCCCGCTCGCAGGCGCCGGGTTCCTTGACTTCGCGTTCACCGACGATGCCGGCAGCTACACGCTGGCCGGCCTCGACCCGGGCAGCTACGCGGTCTGCTTCGACGCCTCCTGGACGCAGGGCTCATCCGGTCTCGGCTACAGCTCGGAGTGCTACGACAACCAGCCGAGCGCCGACACCGCGGACCCGGTAGTGGTCGCCGATGCCGGCACCGTCCGGGTCGACGCCGCGCTGGCCGATGGCCCTGCCATCACCGGGCGGGTCACCGACCCCAACGGCGTCGGAGTGCCGTCCGTTCGGGTGGTGGCTACCTCGACGACGTCCGACCAGTCCAATGACGCATTTACCGACTGGGACGGGTCCTATCAGGTGTCGGGCCTGCTGGCCGGTGACTACACCGTCTGCTTCCACCCAGGATCGTCGTGGGACGGTCCCCCCACCGGTTACGTGCAGCAGTGTTGGCGGGATCAGCAGTCTCCTGCCGGTGGCGCCCCGGTGCACGCCGAGGCCTCCACGATCACCAGCGGCATCGATGCCCAGCTCAGGATCGGTGGCGCGGTGACGGGCACGGTGACCGATGCCAGCGGCATGCTTCTGAACGAGGCGTACGTCGACGTGCGGGGAACCGACGGCGTCCACTACGACTCGTCCTACCTGACCGATTCCACCGGCCAGTACACCCTGGTCGGGTTGCCTGCCATCCCGCTGGTGATCTGCTTCAGAGGGGAGTACTGGGACCCCGGGGCTTACCTGCGGCAGTGTTACCGCAACGCGCCGGACGAGAGCAGCGCCACTGCGGTCACTCCCACCCCGGGGGAGTTCACCAGCGGCATCGACGCCGTCCTGCAGAGCGCGGATTAAGTGAGGACGGGGCCCGGTCGCCGTTGCGCGGCAGGGCCCTGCACGGGCACCGCACCGCCGACGAGTCCGTCGGCCTAAACCCTGAGCGGCTCAGCACTCGATGATGTTGACCGCCAGGCCGCCGCGCGAGGTCTCCTTGTACTTGGCCTGCATGTCGGCCCCGGTCTGGCGCATCGTCCGGATCACCTTGTCCAGGCTGACGATGTGCTTGCCGTCGCCGCGCAGGGCGATCCGGGCGGCGTTGATGGCCTTCACCGCGGCCATCGCGTTGCGCTCGATGCAGGGCACCTGAACCAGGCCGCCGATCGGGTCGCAGGTCAGGCCAAGGTTGTGCTCCATGCCGATCTCGGCGGCGTTCTCGGCCTGCGCCGGGGTGCCGCCGAGCACCTCGCACAGCGCGCCGGCGGCCATCGAGCAGGCCGAGCCGACCTCGCCCTGGCAGCCCACCTCGGCGCCGGAGATCGAGGCGTTCTCCTTGTACAGCACGCCGATCGCGCCCGCCGTCAGCAAGAACCGGACCACGCCGTCGTCGGAGGCGCCGGGCACGAACCGGCGGTAGTAGAGCAGCACGGCCGGGATGATGCCGGCCGCGCCGTTGGTGGGCGCGGTGACCACCCGGCCGCCGGCGGCGTTCTCCTCGTTGACGGCCAGGGCGAACAGGTTGACCCAGTCCATCACCCGTAGCGGGTCGGTGGAGAACGAGTCACCGGCCAGCGACTGGTGCAGCTCCGGCGCCCGCCGGCGCACCTTCAGGCCACCGGGCAGGATCCCGCCGTGGCCGCAGCCGGCCGTCACGCAGTCCTGCATCACCTGCCAGATGTGCAGCAGGCCGGCCCGCACCTCGGCCTCCGGACGCCAGACGCACTCATTGGCCAGCATCACCTGCGAGATCGGCAACCCGCTGGCCGCGGCATGAGCGCACAACTCGGCGGCGGTGGTGAAGGGGTACGGCAGCACGGTGTCGTCGGCCTTGATCCGGTCGGCGCCGCTGGCTTCCTCGTCCACCACGAACCCGCCGCCGACCGAGTAGTAGGTCCGCTCGCGCAGTGGCGTCGGCGCCTCCGTGGATTTCGTCGCGGGTTCCGCGCCGGCCGGGGCCGGGTCGGTCGAGATCGGGTCGGCGAAGGCGGTGAACCGCATCCCGTTGGGGTGAAAGGGCAGCGTCAGGCGACGGTGCAGCACCAGGTCCGAGGCGGCCAGCTGGACCGGATGCCGGCCCAGCAGGCTCACCTTCTCGGCCCGGCGCGCCTCGGCGACCCGGGGCAGCACGGTGTCGGTGTCGACGTCCTCAGGTGTCTCGCCTTCCAGGCCCAGCACCACCGCCCGATCCGAGCCGTGACCGCGGCCGGTGGCGCCGAGCGAGCCGAACAGCTCTACCCGGACCCGGCCGACCTTCTCGAGCAGGCCGTCGGCCTCCAGCCCGAGCACGAAGGTCCGGGCCGCACGCATCGGACCGACGGTGTGCGAGGACGACGGTCCGATCCCGATCGAAAAGAGGTCGAACACGCTGATGGCCATCTGTTCATTCTGCCACCTCGGCGGTTGACCGACGGCTCAGTTCGACCAACCGCCGAGAGCGCTCAGACCGCTGTCAGCGTCACCACGATGTTGCCCCGGGTGGCCTTGGAGTACGGGCAGAACTGGTGCGCCAGCTCCAGCAACTCCTGGGCCTGGGCCTGCTCGACGCCCGGAATGCTGACCTCGAGCTCGACGGCCAGGCCGAAGCCGCCGTCCTCGACAGGGCCGAAGGAGACGTGGGCGGTCACCTTCGAGCCTGAGGCGTCCACGCCCTTGGTCTTGGCCCGGTTGGTCAGCGCGCCCTGGAAGCAGGCGGCGTAACCCGCCGCGAACAGGGTCTCGGGGTTGACTGCCGGCTCTAGCGAGGCGCCCGGCTGGGCGAGGTCGAAGTCGACGAGGCCGTCGGCGCTGGTGACGTGACCGGCCCGGCCGCCGGTGGCGGTGGCGGCGGTGACGTAGACGACCTTGGTCAGTTCGGAGGGCATTGAGGCTCCTTGTGGGGGGTTGAAGGCGATGACGGGTCGCGGATGCAGGTGGGGCGGCAGGGCGTCAACGCCCGCTCGGGGCGATGGCATCCTGAACACACCATGCCTGACGTCCAACACATCACCCGCACCGGCCAATTCCTGACAACCGTGGCCGAACTCACCATGCTCTCGCCCCGGATGCGCCGCATCGTGCTGAGTGCGCCCGAGATCGCCGGCCGGGACTGGCCGCTGGGCTGCGACATCGCCGTGGTGCTGACCGGCCCGGACGGCCGCGAGGTGCGCCGCCGCTACACCGTGCGCTCCCAGGACGGCGAGCGGCTGGTGATCGACGCGGTGCTGCACGGCCACGGCCCGGGGTCGAGCTGGGCGCAGGAACTGCGGGTCGGCGGGCAGGTGAGCTTCTTCGGACCGCGCGGCGAGCTGCCGCTGCCCCCGGCGTCCTCGGCGTCCTGGCTGCTGGCGCTGACCGACGAGGCCGGGCTGCCGGCGATCGGGGCGCTGGCCGAGGCAGCGGCCGCGACCGGACGCAGCCTGCGGGTGCTGGCCGAGATCGCCGATGACGCCGAACGCTATCCACTGGCGGCCGGCGTCGAGGTCCGGTGGCTGACCCGCGACGGCCGGCCGGCCGGGCAGCCCGAGCTGCTGACCGGCGCGCTGGACCAGCTGCAGCCGGGCGCCGGCCCTGGCTATGCCTACCTGCTCGGTGAGTCCCGGGCGATCGTGGCGGTGCGCGACGAGCTGGCGCGGTTGGGCCTCAGCCGGCCCCAGGTGTACGCCAAGGGCTACTGGAACCTGAACTCCCGCCCGACCCGCTGAGCTCCGACCCGTTGAGCTCCGACCCGCTGAGATCGCCCCGGAATTCCTCGCCCCGGTCTTCGATGCCGGCCGGGTCGCGCAGCGCCCGGTCCAGCACCGCGCCGGCCGCCCCGCGCACCGCCGCGTCGATGCCCAGCGGCGACCTGCTGAGCCGGCCGGGGCCGCGGGGCGCCAGCACCCGCCGGTTCAGCTGCACGGTCAACGCCGGGGTGATCTCGTCGTACAGCCGGGCGTACACGCCGCCGAGCACCACCTTCGGCAGGTCGAGGACGTTGAGCAGCGAGGCCAGCCCCACCCCCAGCGCGCTGCCTGCCTGCGCGACCGCGACCAGCGCCGCCGGGTCGCGGGCCGCGACCGCGACCTCCAGCCGCTCCAGGTCCGGTTGGCCGGCGGTGCGCAGCAGCACCTCCTGGCCGGCGTACTGCTCCACGCAGCCCCGGCCGCCGCAGCCGCAGTCCGGCCCGTCCTGGGAGACCACCACGTGACCCAGCTCGCCGGCGAAGCCGTGCGTCCCGCGGAACAGCTCACCGCCCACCACCAGCCCGGCGCCGACCCCGATCTCACCTGAGACGTAGACGAAGTCCGGTCCGACCGCCGGCTCGGCCCGCAGGCTGGCCAGGGCGCCCAGGTTGGCCTCGTTGTCCACCAGCAGTCGCCCGGCCCGCGGCAGGCGCAGTGCGGCGGCCAGCTGCTCACCAGGCCGGGCGCCGGTCAGGCCGGGCAGGTTCGGCGCCCGCAGCAACGTGCCGTCGGCGCCGACCACCCCCGGCAGCGCCAGCGCCCCGCCGAGCGGCGGCTGGCCGAGTTCGGCCAGCACCTCACCGGCCAGCGCCGCAGCCTGCCCGATCGCCTCGGCCGCGCTGCCGGCCCGGTTGTCCACCGCGCTGTGCCGGTAGCAGCGCAGCTCACCGGTCAGGTCCAGCACGCAGGCCGCGACGTAGTCGACGTTGATCTCCACACCCAGGGCCACCGGCCCGTCCGGGTTGAGCCTGACCGGACGGGCCGGACGGCCCACCCCGGCGGTGGCCGGCTCCCCCTCGATGAGGACGGCGCGGGCGATCAGGTGGTCCACCAGGCTCGACACGGTGGCCTTGGTCAGGCCGGTGCGCTGGGCCAGCTCAGCCCGGGAACCGGGGGCGGCGGCCAGCGCCGTGGTGATCAGGCTCAGGTTGTGCCGCCGGACGGTCCGCTGGCCGGCCGGGTTGCGGTGCCCGGTCACCGGGTCGCGGTCATCGGTTCAGGTACTTGCCGGTGGCATCGGCATAGCGCTCGCGCAGCCCGGGGGTCGGGGCGCCGTCGTAGACCGCCGAGGAGCCCAGGTCCCACACCGGTGGCTGCGCGGTGCCGGTCAGCACCCAGGCGGCCTGCCGGGCGGCGCCGTCGGCCACGTACTCGCCGGGCTCGGGCACCGTGACCGGCACCCCGAACACCGACGGTGCGATCCTCACCACTGCCTCGGACCGGGCGGCCCCGCCGATCAGGTGCACGCCCGACACCGACACGCCCTGCGCGACCAGGGCGTCCAGGCCGGCGGCCAGCCCGCACAGCATGCCCTCGATCGCGGCCCGGGCCAGGTTCGCGGGCTGGGAGTTGGCCAGCGTCAGTCCGTGCACCGCGCCGGTGGCGTGCGGCAGGTTGGGGGTCCGCTCACCCTCGAGGTACGGCAGCACCGTCACACCACCGGCCCCGGGGGCGGCCGACAGCGCCAGCGTGCTCAGCTCGGCCAGGCCGACCCCCAGCAGCCGGGCCGCCGCGTCGAGCACCCGGGCCGCGTTCAGGGTGCAGACCAGCGGCAGGAACGCACCGGTCGCGTCGCTGAAGCCGGCCACCAGCCCGCTCGGGTCAGCCGGCTGAACGCCGCTGCGGGCACAGGCCACCCCGGAGGTCCCCAGCGACACCAGCACGTCATCACCGACCTGCGTCCCGAGCGCCCCGGCGGCGTTGTCACCGGCCCCGGGGCCGATCAGCACACCGTCGCGGTCGGCGGCCGGCTCGGCCGGGCCGGCCACCCGGGGCAGCGCCGCGGGGTGTCCCAGCGCGCGGACGAGCAGGTCGGTGCGGTAGCTGTTGCTCCGGCCGTCGAAGTAGCCCGTCCCGGAGGCGTCGGAGCGGTCGGTCACCAGTCCGGCGAGCGGCTGCGCGGCGGTGTCGGCGCCGGCCAACCGCCAGCTCAGCCAGTCGTGCGGCAAGCAGACCGCGGCCGTCCGGGCGGCGTGCTCGGGCTCGTGCTCGGCCAGCCAGCGCAGCTTGGTCACGGTCAACGAGGCCACCGGGACGCTGCCGACGGCCTCGGCCCAGTACCGCGGGCCGAGTTCGGCGACCAGATCCAGGGCCGCCGCGGCGGACCGGGTGTCGTTCCACAGCAACGCCGGCCGGATCACCTGGCCGTCGGAGTCCAGGCACACCATCCCGTGCTGCTGGCCGCCGATGCTGATCGCCGAGACGTCGGCCAGGCCGCCGGCCTGCTCCAGCGCGGCGTTCAGCGCCTGCCACCAGGCCTCGGGGTGCACCTCGGTGCCCTCGGGATGACCGGCCCTGCCGTGCCTGACCAGCCGTCCGGTGCCGGCGTCGCGAATGACCACCTTGCAGGACTGGGTGGAGGAGTCCACCCCGGCGACCAGCGGCTGGTTGCCACTTCGCTCCGCGCCTCGCTCGCTGGCGCTCACTCGATGCTCACTGTGCTGTCACTTCGCTCCGCGCCTCCCTCGCTGCGCTCACTCGATGCTCACTCAGCACGCAGCCTTACCGGGCGCCGGTGAGGTGTTCCAGCGCGAGCTGGTTGAGCCGGACGAAGCCGTAGCCCCGCTCGCCGGCCGCTCCGGCGTCGAACTCCTCGAAGCTGCTGGCGTCGGCCAGCAGCTCCGGATAGCCCTCGCCCTCGTCCAGGGTGGGCCGGGACAGCTCGTTGACCTTCGCGTGGGCCAGGGCTTGGCGCACCTCGGGATCCGAGCGGAACGCGGCGGCCCGCTCCTTGAGGATCAGGTAGCTGCGCATGTTGGCGCGCACCGAATCCCAGACGCCGTCGTAGTCCTCGGTCCGCGACGGCTTGTAGTCGAAGTGCCGCGGTCCGGTGTAGGCCGGGCTTCCGGCGCCCGAATCGCTCGGGTCCTCGGAAGTCGGGGCGCCGCCGAACTCCAGCAGGTCCACCAGGCCGAAGGCGTTGAGCAGGTCACCGTGGCCGAACACCAGGTCCTGGTCGAACTTGATGCTGCGCTGGCCGTTGAGGTCGATGTGGAACAGCTTGCCGTGCCACAGCGCCTGCGCGACGCTGTGCACGAAGTTGAGCCCGGCCATCTGCTCGTGCCCGACCTCGGGGTTCACGCCGACCAGCTCGGGCTGGTCCAGGGATGAGATGAAGGCCAGCGCGCTGCCCACGGTCGGCAGCAGGATGTCCCCGCGAGGCTCGTTGGGCTTGGGCTCGAGGGCGAACCGGAGGTCATAGCCCCGGTCGGTGACGAACTGGGTCAGCAGGTTCATCGCCTCCCGGTAGCGGTCCAGCGCGGCCCGGACGTCCTTGGCGGTGTCGTACTCGCTGCCCTCCCGGCCGCCCCAGAGCACGAAGGTACGGGCGCCGAGCTCGGCGGCGAGCTCGATGTTGCGCAGCACCTTGCGGATGGCGTACCGGCGGATCGAGCGGTCGTTGCTGGTGAAGCCGCCGTCCTTGAACACCGGATGGGTGAACAGGTTGGTGGTCACCATCGGAACGATCAGGCCGGTCTCGTCCAGGGCCTGCCGGAACCTGGCCAGCTGCTTGTCCCGGTCGGTGGTCGAGGCGCCGAACGGGACCAGGTCATCGTCGTGAAAGGTGATGCCGTAGGCGCCGAGCTCGTTGAGCTGGTGCACGGCCTCGATCGGGTCCAGCGGGGCGCGGGAGGCGTCACCGAACTGGTCCCTGGCCTGCCAGCCGATGGTCCATAGGCCGAAGGAGAACCGGTCGGCCTTGGTGGGAGTCAGCGTGGTGGGAGTGAGCGACATGGTGTCCTGCTCCAGTTTGTTTAGGCATTGAACTTACCCTCTGCACCTTACCGAAAGGAGCCTGCAGAGCAACCCCGCAAAACGGGCCGTCCGGCCCCGGGCGTCGAAGTGGTTTGATCGAAGGCATGCCGAATCCCTCCCGCGCCGGGCTGCCGGCCGCCGCCGAAGACCTCGTCGACATCAGCAGCCTCATCGAGGCTTACTACCAGCTGCACCCGGACGTCTCAGCCGCCGAGCAGCGGGTCAGCTTCGGCACCTCCGGGCACCGGGGCTCGTCGCTGAGCACCACCTTCAACGAGGACCACATCCTGGCCACCAGCCAGGCGATCTGCGAGTACCGCGGCGCTCACGGCATCGACGGCCCGCTCTACCTGGGCGCGGACAGCCACGCGCTGTCCGAGCCCGCGGTCCGCTCCGCGCTCGAGGTGTTCGCCGCGCACGAGGTCGGCGTGCGGGTCGACTCCCGGCAGGGCTACACCCCCACCCCCGCGGTGTCCCGGGCGATCCTGGCCTACAACGCCGGCCGGGGCAGCGGCGCCGGGGCCGGGCTGGCCGACGGCGTGGTGGTCACCCCCTCGCACAACCCGCCCGGCGACGGCGGCTTCAAGTACAACCCGTCGAACGGCGGACCGGCCGGCACCGACATCACCGGCTGGATCCAGGACCGGGCGAACGAGTTGCTGGCTGCCGGGGCGGCCAAGATCAAGCGGATCCCGTACGAGCGCGCGATGGCATCGGAGCACGTCCAGGGTTTCGACTTCCTCGACGCCTACGTGAGCGCGCTGGCCGACGTGCTCGACCTCGAGGCGATCCGGTCCGCCGGCGTCCGGATCGGGGCCGACCCGCTCGGCGGGGCGTCGGTGGCCTACTGGGGCGAGATCGGGTCGCGCTACGGCCTCGACCTGACGGTGGTGAACCCCGACGTCGATCCTCAGTTCGGTTTCATGACCCTGGACTGGGACGGCAAGATCCGGATGGACTGCTCCTCGCCGGCGGCGATGGCCTCGTTGATCCAGCGGATGCAGGCCGACAGCAGCGGCGCCACCCTCTATGACATCGCCACCGGCAACGACACCGACTCCGACCGGCACGGCATCGTGACCCCCGACGGCGGGCTGATGAACCCGAACTACTTCCTGTCGGTGGCCATCGGCTACCTGTACGCCAACCGGCCCGGCTGGCAGGCCGACGCCGCGATCGGCAAGACCCTGGTCAGCTCGTCGATGATCGACCGGGTCGCGGCCGACCTGGGCCGGCGGCTGATCGAGGTGCCGGTCGGGTTCAAGTGGTTCGTCCCGGGCCTGCTCGACGGCTCGGTCGGCTTCGGCGGCGAGGAGTCGGCCGGCGCCTCGTTCCTGCAACGCGACGGCAGCGTCTGGACCACCGACAAGGACGGCATCATCCTGTGCCTGCTCGCCTCGGAGATCCTGGCCACCACCGGCCGGTCGCCCTCGCAGCATTACCGGCAGCTGACCGCGAAGTTCGGCGAGCCGGCCTACGCGCGGATCGACTCGCCGGCCACCCGGCAGCAGAAAGCGGTGCTGGCCAAGCTCTCGCCGTCGCAGGTGACGGCCTCGACCCTGGCCGGCGAGCCGATCACCGGGCGGCTGACTACCGCTCCCGGCAACGGCGCTGCCATCGGCGGCCTGAAGGTGACCACCGAGCGCGGCTGGTTCGCCGCCCGCCCGTCGGGCACCGAGGACGTCTACAAGCTCTACGCCGAGTCCTTCGACGGGCCGGATCAGCTGGCGCGGATCCAGGACGAGGCCCGTGAGATCGTGGCCGCCGCCCTGCGTTCCTGACGCTGTCCCGGCTCAGACCCGGCTGAAGGTGTCGGGGTCCGGGCCGATCCGATCACCGGTCTCCAGCCCGTCGATCGCGCTCCGGTCCTCCGCGGTCAGCTCGAAGTCGAAGACGTCGAGGTTCTCCCGGATCCGCGACGGTGTCACCGACTTCGGGATCACCACGTTGCCCAGCTCGATATGCCAGCGCAGGATCACCTGGGCCGGGCTCTTGCCCAGGCGTTCGCCGATCTGAGCGATCACCGGGTCGGTCAGCACGCTGCCGCCCTGAGCCAGCGGGGCCCAGGCCTCGGTGAGGATTCCGTGCTCGGCGTGGAAGGCGCGCAGCTCGGACTGCGGCAGCAGCGGGTGCAGCTCGATCTGGTTGATCGCCGGAACCACCGAGGTCTCGTCGAACAGCCGCTGCAGGTGGGCGGGCTGAAAGTTGGAGACGCCGATCGCGCGCACCCGGCCCTCGGCGTAGAGCTTCTCCAGGGCCCGCCAGGTGTCGACGTAGCGGTTGAGGTCCGGCGCCGGCCAGTGGATCAGCAGCAGATCCAGCAGGTCCAGGCCCAGCCGGTCCATCGACGCCTCGAAAGAGGCGATCGCCGGGTCGAAGCCCTGCTCGGAGTTCCACACCTTGGTGGTCACGAAGAGCTCGTCGCGGGGGATGCCCGACTCCGCGATCGCCGCCCCGACGCCGGCCTCGTTCTGGTACAGCTTCGCGGTGTCGATGTGCCGGTAACCGGCCTCCAGCGCGGTCTGGACGGCAGCCTTGGTCTCGGTGTCGGGCACCAGGAACACCCCGAAGCCGAGCTGCGGAATCTGGACGCCGTTGTTCATAGCCAGAGCAGGAACTGTCATACACAGCAGTCTAAGCAGCGCAAAAACGCTTACGCGCCCTGGCGGCAGGTGCTGTGCATAGACAGCGAGATCCTCCGGCGCGCCGTGCCAGGATCGCCACGCCCCCTCCCCTGGCAGGACCGCGGCAATCCGGTACGCGGTCCTGCTGTGGGAGGAGGTGAGATGGATGCCGAAAATGTCAGGAAAGCAGAAAGCCAGGATCTGGTGCGTCGCGCTAGCAACACTCGCACCGACGATCCTGGCCACTGCTGATCTGATCCGGACCCTTGCGGACCGGTAATCGGCCCACTCGGGGCAGACCTCGGTGACAGCCGGGGTCTGCCCTCTCATGATCGCAAACGTTGGCACCCACCGCAAGCGGCCACCGGGGGGTCAGAGGCTTTTTCGCGGGCCGCTCAGCTCGTCCAGGATCAGCACGGTCTGGGTCGCCAGCACGTCCGGCATGGTCTGAAAGGTGTTGAGCACCAGCTCGCGCATGCTGGCCGCGTCCTGGGTACGCACCAGCAGCACCAGGTCGTTCTCCCCGGAGACCAGCGCGCCGTGCCAGACCTCGGGAATCTGCAGCACCTGCCGGCGGACCGCCTTCCAGGAGTGCTGGCTGATCTTGAGGTAGACGTAGGCCGAGATGCCGAAGCCGTAGCGTTCGGGGTCGATCGAGGCGGTGTAACCGGTGATCACGCCCTCGGTGACCAGCCGCTCGACCCGGGTGTAGGCGCTGGCCCGGGAGATGTGCAGCTTCTCAGCCAACGCCCGCATCGAGAGCCGGCCGTCCTCGCGCAGTTCCGCCACGATTGCCCGGTCGGTGTCATCAAGCTGGACCGGTTGTCTAACCTCAACCGCTTGCGGAAGCTTATGTTTTGACATAATGCACGATAGCAAGGCTTTCTGTGCCAATCGTCTGGAGCTGCCATACATTTCTGGATCAACGGCTCTAGACCCACCACACTTGGCACATGACTGTCGTCACTCCATCCGCCGGGTTCCTGCCCACCACGGCGCCGCGCTGCCTGATCGACGCCGACGGCCACGCCACCTCGGCCGACCCCGCGCGGTTGCCTGACCGCGAGGTGCTGCTCGAGCTGTTCCGGTTGATGTCGGTGGGACGCCGCTTCGACACCCAGGCCACCGCGCTCACCAAGCAGGGCCGGCTGGCGGTCTATCCCTCGGCCCGCGGCCAGGAGGCCTGCCAGGTCGGGGTGGTGACCGCGATGGCCCAGCGGGACTGGCTGTTTCCGACCTACCGGGATTCGATGGCGCTGGTCAGCCGCGGCATCAACCCGGTCGAGGTGCTGACCCTGCTGCGCGGGGACTGGCACTGCGGTTATGACCCGTACCTGCACCGCACCGGCCCGCAGTGCACGCCGCTGGCCACCAACACCCTGCACGCGGTCGGCCTGGCGCACGCGGCCCGGCTGGCCGGTGAGGACACCGTGGCCGTGGTGCTGCTCGGCGACGGCGCCACCAGCGAGGGCGACACCCACGAGGCGCTCAACATCGCCGCGGTCTGGCAGGCGCCGGTAGTGTTCCTGGTGCAGAACAACGGCTACGCGATCTCGGTGCCGTTGGCCAAGCAGACCCGGGCCGAGACGTTGGCCCACAAGGGCATCGGGTACGGCATGCCCGGCGTGCTGATCGACGGCAACGACGCCGCGATGGTGCACGTGGCGGTCACCGAGGCGATCGAGCGCGGCCGGCGCGGCGAAGGCCCCACCCTGATCGAGGCGCTGACCTACCGGATCGAGGCGCACACCAACGCCGATGACGCCTCGCGCTACCGCGACGATGCCGAGGTCACCAGCTGGCTGGCCCGCGATCCACTCTCCCGGCTGCAGACCTACCTGCAGGACCAGGGCCTGCTCGACGAGGCCGGCATCGCGGCGATCGCCGACGAGGGCGAGACCCGGGCGGCCCGGCTGCGGGCGGCGATGAACGCCGATCCGGTCACCGACCCCGCGGAGCTGTTCGCCAACATCTACACCGAGCCGACCGCCGCGCTGCGCAGCCAGGCAGCCGAGCTCGCCGAGGAACTCGCGGCGGAGGCGTCATGACCGCCGTTGCCGAGAAGGCCGAGAAGCTCGGCGACCTCACGATGGCCGGCGCGCTCAACCGGGCGCTGGCAGATGAGTTGCGCGCCGATGACCGGGTGCTGGTCTACGGCGAGGACGTCGCCGCGCTCGGTGGGGTCTTCCGGGTCACTGACGGACTGGCCGCTGAGTTCGGCGAGCGACGGGTGTTCGACTCGCCGCTGGCCGAGTCCGGCATCGTCGGCACCGCGATCGGCATGGCGATGCACGGCCTGCGACCGGTGGTCGAGATGCAGTTCGACGCCTTCGCCTACCCGGCCTTCGAGCAGATCACCTCGCACCTGGCCAAGCTGCACAACCGCACCCGCGGCCGGATCACGCTGCCGGTGGTGATCCGGATCCCGTACGGGGGCGGCATCGGCGGGGTGGAGCACCACTGCGACTCCTCCGAGGCGTACTGGGTGTCCACGCCCGGACTGAAGGTGGTGGCCCCGGGCACCGCATCCGACGCGTACTGGCTGCTGCGCCAGGCCATCGCCTGCGATGACCCGGTGATCTTCCTCGAGCCCAAGCGCCGGTACTGGGCCAAGGAAGAGATCTCGGCTGAACCCGCGGCGCAGTTCCACCAGGCGCTGGTGCGCCGCGCCGGTGATGACGTGACCCTGATCGGCTACGGCTCAATGGTGCCCACCCTGCTCGAGACCGCGGACGCGGCCGCCCAGGACGGCATCTCGGCCGAGGTGATCGACCTGCGCTCGTTGAGCCCCTTCGACGACCAGACGGTGGTCGCCTCGGTGCGCCGGACCGGACGCGCCGTGGTGGTGCACGAGGCCAGCGGCTTCGCCGGCTTCGGGGCCGAGATCGCCGCCCGGCTCACCGAGCAGTGCTTTCACCAGTTGCACGCGCCGATCGGACGGGTCACCGGCTTTGACATTCCGTACCCGCCGCCGATGCTGGAGAAACACCACCTGCCCTCGGTGGACCGCATCCTCGACGCCGTGGACCGGCTGCAGTTCGACGACACCGTGGTGTTGCCCAGCACCCCGGCCGGAACCGACCCCAATGCCTGACTTCCTGCTGCCCGACCTCGGTGAGGGCCTGACCGACGCCGAGATCCTCACCTGGCTGGTGGCGGTCGGTGACCAGGTGAGCGTCGACCAGCCGGTGGTCGAGGTGGAGACCGCGAAGGCCTCGGTCGAAGTGCCGATCCCGTTCGCGGGCAAGGTGTCGGCGCTGTTCGGCGACCCCGGCCAGCGGATCGCGGTCGGCTCCCCGCTGATCACCGTCGAGGAGGTCAGCGCCGCCGCTTCCAACGGCGTCAGCCCTTCCAACAGCACCAACGCTTCCAACGGCACCAGCGCTTCCAACGGCGCCGCCGAGTCAGCCGCTGCCGAGTCAGGCGCTACCGAGCAGGTCGCTGTCGAGTCAGGCGCTACCGAGCAGGTCGCTGTCGAGTCAAGCGCCGCCGAGTCATCGGAGTACTCCGGCAACGTCCTGATCGGCTATGGCACCTCATCGGCGCCGGCGCGACGCCGCGGCCGGGCCGGCCGCAGGGCAGCTTCGGCCGGCCTGCCGCAGGCTGTCGCCGCCACCAGCACCCCGGCTACCGCCGGCGGTCGGCGACTGGTCGCCACCTCGGTGATCTCGCCGGTGGTGCGCAAGCTGGCGCGTGACCGCGGCATCGACCTGGCCGTGATCCGGCCGTCCGATCCCTCGGGCGTCATTCGCCGTTGTGACATCGAAGCGTTCTCGTCCGCGCCCGGCTCGCAACCGCAGGCAACCGCCGCCACCGCGGACTCGCCCGCGCCCTCGCATGCTGGGACGGCCGGCGTCGAGCGGGTGCCGCTGACCGGGCTGCGCAGGGTGATGGCCGACAAGCTCAGCCTGTCCCGACGGGAGATTCCGGAGGCGACGGTCTGGGTCGACGTCGACGCGACCGGCCTGCTCGAGGCCCGCCAGGCGTTGAACGCCGCCCGGCCGGACGAGCCGGTCAGCGTGCTGGCCCTGCTGTCCCGGTTCTGCGTGCTGGGGTTGGTTCGGTACCGCGAGCTGAACAGCCGGATCACTGACGACGCCGTCGAGATCCTGCCCGACGTCAATCTCGGGTTCGCGGCCCAGACCCCGCGCGGGCTGCTGGTGCCGGTGCTCCCCCGGGCGCAGACCCTGACGACCCGGCAGCTGTCCGCGGCGCTGACCGAGCGCACCGAGGCCGCCCGGGCCGGCTCGCTGACACCGGCGCAGCTGACCGGCGGCACGTTCACCGTGAACAACTACGGCGTCTTCGGGGTGGACGGCTCGGCCGCGATCATCAACCACCCCGAGGTGGCCATTCTCGGTCTCGGCCGGATCATCGACCGGCCCTGGGTGCACGACGGGGCGCTGGCGATCCGCAAGGTGAGCCAGTTGACGCTGGCCTTCGACCATCGAGCCTGTGACGGCGGGGTGGCCGGCGGGTTCCTGCGTTTCGTGGCCGACTGCATCGAGAATCCGGTGACCGCGCTGGGTGAACTGTGAGCGCCGGCGCTACACGTTCACCGTGGCGAGCTTGTACGCGTAACCATGAACTCCCACATAGACCTCGTCATTGGCGCTGTTGAGGGCAAGCCTGGTCTCGTAGTCGCCGAGGCCGGCGCTGCGGGTCACCATCATCGAGCGCAGCACCGCGCCGGACACCGGATCGATCCGGAGGACGTATCCGTTGGAGCCGGCCAGCACGTGACCGCCTCCCACCGCCAGGTTCGGGACGGAATACCGATCGCCGGCCAGCTCGGCCGCCCAAGCCGGTGCGGACCACTCACCGAGGTTGAATCCGTGAACGCAACCATGCGTTCCGACGAACAAGGTGCTCATGTCGGCGGCCAGGGTGGTCGGGTAGTCGCCCATTCCCTCCGCGCTGGTCACCCGGAGCTGCTTCACCAGGGCGCCCTCGACCGGGTCGATGTGATACGCCCGCCCGGCACTCGCGGCGAAGAGCTGCTCGTTGAAGGCCAACACCTCGACTTGCCGGTATCCCGAGTCCGGCAGCCTCAGCTCCCACGTCTTGGTGAGATCGGCAAGTCCGATGCCATAGACCCAGCCGTGCCCACCCGCCACCAACGTCGAGCCGCACGCCGCCAACCGCATCGTGTAGTCGCCCTGACCGATCCAGCTGCCTAGCCGCAATGAGTTGACGACAGTGCCGTCGTGCGGATTGACGTCGTAGACGTAGCCATTGGCGCCTGCCAGCAGCCTGCCGTTGACGACCATGACGTTGACGGCGGTGTCACCGGCGTTGGGCAGTTTCGCCGTCCACGCCAGGCGAAACGCCTGCCTGACCGCTACCGCGCAGA
Organism: Jatrophihabitans sp.; assembly: GCA_036389035.1. Lineage (NCBI taxonomy): Bacteria > Bacillati > Actinomycetota > Actinomycetes > Jatrophihabitantales > Jatrophihabitantaceae > Jatrophihabitans > Jatrophihabitans sp. The sequence continues at coordinate 177,156 of DASVQQ010000010.1, read as the reverse complement.
CCGCGCCGCGGATGCCTGCGAAAATCAGGTTTCCATCGATGGCCAGCCGGGTCGGGCACTGCCCGGCGCTTCCCGACTTGCCTGCCAGTAGCAGCGAGTCGAGCACCTTTCCGGTCAACGGCTCGATCTCATAGAGGTAGCCGTTGGACCCGCTGTACATCCGGTTTCCGGCGGGAAGCACGCTCACCATCGCGTGGCGCGCCTCCTTGAGCTCAGCACTCCAGCGCACGGCGAGATCCTGATCCACCGACAGGTTGTGGGCGAAATTCGGCTCCAGCGACTTGAGGGCGGGCACTCTGACCCACAGCTCCGGAAAGATCTTGTCGAAGCAGAACTGCCGCTGGGTGTCGTTCCACGCCTCCAATCCGATGAGCTGGTTGCCCGGCCCGCGCACCTTCGTGGGAAAGCGGTCGAGAATGTCGGTGAGCTCAATCTCGGTGTCGCCCGTCGTCAGCGCCTCATGCAGGCTCAACCGCGACAAGGACGCTGCCTCGCTGGTCGCCACCACCCCGGCGTCTCCGTCGGCGCCGCTGAGCAGGGTGCCGTCTCCCCAGATCTCGTACGGCGCCGGATGCTGAACAGAGGCGACCCACAACGAGTGCTCGTCGTAGTAGTCGTGAATAGCGGCAGAACCGGCCTGCGTGATCAGGCTGGACAGGAACCCGAAGTAATCCTGGTATGCCGAGTCCAGGTCACCCGAGTCACCTGCCACCAGGCCCGTATTGGCCAACCGGAGGCCGTAGGAGCCTTGTTCCTCAGAGGTCTGCGGGTCATTCGACCGGCCGGCGTGATAGGGGTCGTAGAGCCGCCTGCCGGCCAGGCCCGGCTGCGCCCGCACCGTCATGGTCTTGATGCTTTCCCAGTTGAAGACCGGTGTGAATTTCTGCCCGGCCGCCCACTCCACGTACCACTGCATGATGAGGTTCTTGTTGATCAGATGTCCGGCGGCGAACGAGTCCTGCAGAAAATGATCGGCGTAGCCGTGCTGAAGCCAGGCGGCCCGGGTCAGGTGCGCCCGCTCATCAGCATCGTGTTCGGAATGGGCAAGCCTGGCCAGGGTGATCGCCATGGTGTACGACTGCCGCCAACGGTGCCACGAGAACGGGGCGAAGTGGCACGCGTTGCGCAGCAGGACCGCCTTGTAGTGGTCAGTGCCGTACAGGCCCAGACCACTGGTCAGGTCGTCGAACGCCTTGCTCGAACGCAGCAGGTTGTAGAGACTGGGCGCCGTCACCGACGCGGCGTTCACCGGGCCCTTCAACGCCGTCTCGTCCTTTCGATCCAACAGCCTGATGAAGTTGAGGTGGCTTTCCTGGCGGATGGATTGAAGGATGGGGAGCAGGACCTCCTTCGGAATGGCGTCCGCGACCCCGCCGGTGGCGAGGTAGTCCGGCAACGCGTTGAGCTCGCCGTAAGTGACGACAAGACCGCTTTCCCGCAGGCGCAGTGTGGAAATGCCCGGGCAGCGGCTCTTGACCTGCTCCTCGGTCACCGACTCCGGGTCCTTCTGCCACAAACGCTGCAGAGCGATCTCACGTCTGAGAATCCGGGTCCGGTCCGGTCCTGCCCTCGAGATCTCGCGAAGCTCGGTGGTCGAGAGGTCACCCAGCGCCCGGTGTTCGAAAGACCTGTGGAACTGGACCACCCGCGGCCGGTCCGGGCGCGCCGCGCCGGCAAGCGACACCCCGAGCAGGTGCTCAGAAACCCGCTGTCCGGCTACCACCTGGTCGGCCGCCTGGCTGGCCGCGCGTTCCAGCTCGACCTGTCCGAACGCGCCCCCGGCGGTCCCGGTCGCAGGTGGGTGCCCGGCCGCCTGCTGCACGACGTGGGCGACCTCATGCGCGAGCAGCCACAGACCCTCCTGCCGGTCGGGCCGGTACCGGCCGGCGGCGAAGTAGACATCCCTTCCACACGCGAAGGCCTCGACGCCGAAGGCCTCGGCCAGCTCAGCGGCGTCCGGGCCGTCGTGAACCCGCACTTCGGCCAGATCCGTGCGAAAGGACCGGCCGAGGGCACGTCGGACTCCGGGCTCGATCGGGTGGCCATTGCGCGTAACCACACCAGCCTTGGCAGCCCGTGTCTGCAGGTTCGGCACGAAGCTAGGCGAGGTAGTGGCGAGGAACTGTCGTTCGTGGCTTCCCTAACCATGCCGCTGGGAGCCTTCTCATCGCTGATTCCTTTCGCTGTTTCGAGACGTGCCCCGTCGGTGCCGGATTTGGTGCTGTGACTGCAGGCAACGTTCTTATGGTGACGCCGGTATTAGCCCGCCTCATCCCCAAAATTGGTGAATCGTGCCGGTCCGGTGCGCATCCAGCGGTAAGAGGCCGATCGATGGGCGACCGCGACCGCGCTCACCTGGGTGCGTACCTCGAGCTTGCTGAGAATTGCCTTGATATGGCTTCGAACCGTGTGCACGGAGTGATGGCTCTGATTGGCGATCTCGGTCGCGGTCAACCCGCCGACGATGCCGCGCAGAGTGTCGATCTCTGCCGGCGTCAGCAGGGCCAGCCGTTGGGCTTCCTTGCGCCGCTCGAGTAGCTCACCGAGCCGCAGATCACCGCCCGGTGGGCTTTGCGGCGAACTGTTCTGACTGCGGCTCAAGGCCAGCAGGGCAGTCTGTACCAGCTCCAACAGCACCAGGATCGGGGCCGCCTGGTTGAAGACCGTGGCCCCGCGGGCGGTGAGTTCGGCCAGCGTCGCGATCGAGCTGATGGAACCGACGCACACGACATGATCGAGTGCGCCGCCACTGGGCAGCTGCCTGGCCAACGTCGCGTCATCGTCCTCGATCACGGCGAGGACGGGGGCCCGCGGCAGGCTTTCCAAGGCTTGTCCGAGTTCAGGTGGCGGCCATTCGGGTAATGACCTAGGATTCCATTCCCGCGCAGTCAGTGCGGCATGAAAAATCACACCAAGTGTTGCGCCCGACGGTGCCCAAATTGCAATCTCTCTTTTATTTTCCATTCTTCAAATTGACAGCAGGCCAAACTCTCCGCCTGTTGAAGAACCGCAGGGCACAATTAGTGAAAGCGCTGCCGTTCGTTGGTGCTAATTAATTCCCCGCAAATGCCCACAGAATGACTGCAAGAATTGCCCGACCCGCCAGTCGGCGGCAGCTGGATCGGAGGAAGTACCCGGTCGGGAGGTCGCTGGGTGCGCCGCAATGGGAGACTCGGCCGGTGACCCTTGCGCCTTCCTATCTCACCGAATTCATCGCCGGCCTGCCCAAGGCCGAACTGCACGTGCACCATGTCGGCTCGGCCTCGCCCCGCATCGTCGCCGAGCTGGCCGCGCGCCATCCCGCGGCGGGGGTACCGGCCGACGTGGACAAGCTCGCCGAGTACTTCACCTTCTCCGACTTCGCGCACTTCATCGAGGTCTACCTCTCCGTGGTCGACCTGATCCGCGACGCGACGGACGTCCGGACGCTGACCTACGAGGTCGCCCGCGAGATGGCGGGCCAGCAGATCCGTTACGCCGAGCTGACCATCACGCCGTACTCCTCGGTGAGCCGGGGCATCGCCGCCGAGGCGTTCCTGGAGGCGATCGAGGACGCCCGGGTGGCCGCCGAACGCGAGCTCGGCATCGTGCTGCGGTGGTGCTTCGACATCCCCGGCGAAGCCGGCCTGCCGGCCGCGGCCGAGACCACCCGGATCGCGACCGAGCTGCAGCCCGAGGGCCTGATCAGCTTCGGCCTGGGCGGTCCCGAGATCGGCGTGCCACGGGCCCAGTTCGCCCCCTACTTCGACGCCGCCCGGGCGATCGGACTGCACAGCGTTCCGCATGCCGGTGAGACCACCGGCCCGAGCACCATCTGGGACGCGATCCGGTTGCTGGGCGCCGAGCGGATCGGGCACGGCACCTCAGCCATTCAGGATCCGGAGCTGATCGCCTACCTGGCTGAGCACCGGCTCCCGCTCGAGGTCTGCCCCACCTCGAACATCGCGACCCGGGCGGTGCCGGAGCTGGCCCAGCACCCGCTGGCCGAGCTGGTCGCCGCGGGCGTCCGGGTGAGCATCAACAGCGATGACCCGCCGATGTTCTCCACCGATCTCAACAGCGAATACGCCATCGCCGCCGAGCTGTTGAACCTGGACGAGGCCGGCGTCGCCGCGCTCGCGGCCGACGCGGTCACCGCGTCGTTCGCTCCTGACGCCGTCAAGTCCAGGGTGCTGGCTGAGATCGAAAGCTACGCCGCCACGGCCAGCCGGCCGGCCACCGAAGCAGATCAGCCGGCTACCTGAAGCAGGTAGCCGGCTGAGTCGGCCCGGTCGAGCGGCTGGGGGGTTCAGTCCGCCGGGCCGGCGCCCAGGGTGACAGTCACGCTGTGGCTCTGTCCGGCCGAGTCGGTGTAGCCCAGCCGCACCTGATCACCCGGCTCGTGGGCGTCCAGCACGCTCGACAGCCCGCTGGCGCTGGTGATCGCGGTGCCGTCGACGGCGGTGATGGAGTCACCGGCCCGCAGGCCGGCCTTGGCTGCCGCCGAGCCGTCGACCACGCCTGCGATCTGCGCGCCGGGGCCCTGGCTGGACGAGCCGGCGGGCGACAGCTGCACTCCCAGGAACGCCGGGTAGCCGATGTTCACGGTGCTGCTTTCTTCCCCGGACTCGATCTTGTCGGCGAGGTCCAGCGCCCGGTCGATCGGAATCGCGTAGCCGGTGGTCGCGCCGTTGTCCGGCCGGCCGGACGCCGACGAGGCGGCGGTGTCGATGCCGATGACGCTGTCGGTGGCGTTGTCGAACAGCGGGCCTCCGGATTGGCCGGACTCGAGGTCGGCGTCGATCTCGATCATTCCGGTCAGCCGCTCGGTGTTGGCGCCGCTGCTGTCGCTGGCGGTGATGGACTGGTTCAACGCTGTCACGGTGCCGGTCGCCGCGGTCGGCGTTCCGCCCTTGCCGCCCGCGTTGCCCACCGCGGTGACGGCGTCGCCGACCTCGACCTCTGACGAGTCGCCGAGCTTGGCGGTGGCCAGGCCGCTGGCGTCCTTGAGCTGCAGGACCGAGACGTCCTCGCTGGGAGCGGTTCCCACCACTGTGGCGGAGTAGCTCTTACCGGTGCTGACCACCGTCACCGTGATCGCGGTGGAGCCCTCGATGACGTGGTTGTTGGTCAGGACCTCGCCGTCGGGGCTCAGCACGATGCCGGTGCCGGCCGCCCTGCCCTGGCCGTAGTTCACGGTGGTGGTGATGTTGACGACCCCGACCTGCTGGGCGGCGGTGGCCGGACCGGTGGTCTGGGTGCCGTTGGAGCCGTTGCCGTCCGAGCCGTTGCCGTCCGAGCCGTTGCCGTCGGTGCCATTGGAGCCGTTGCCGCCCCAGGCGTCGCCGTACGGCGAGGTCTGGCCGTCACCGTTCTGGTCGAACGGGTTCTGGCTGTTCGGCGAGCTGAACGTGGTCTGCTCCGAGCCGAGCGGCGAGCGGTCCGCCGCCACCGCGATGCCGCCGACCGTCAGCGCGGTCACCGCGGCGGCGGCCACCGAGCCGGCCAGCAGCCGGCGCGAGCGCGGCTTGGCGGCGACCGGCGGCGGGCTCCAGGACGGCTGTCCGGGGTAGTGCTGAGCCACCGACCAGGCCTGCTGGTGAGCGGTCGGCACGTAGTACGGCTGCTCCGGCGGCGCGCTGGTCTGACCGGTCGGCTCGGGTGTGGACTGGTCGCTCACGCTGACCACCTCTGTTCGTGTCGTCTAGGTCTCTCCTACGACACGAGCTAACCGGCGCGACCTCGCCGCTGGCTTGGGGATCACGCAGAGCTGGCTGTGAACGCCGCTCAGCTGTCGCGCTTGGCCACCAGGGTCAACACGTCATAGGTGGCCACCAGCTCGTCGTCCTGGTTGCGGACGATCAGATCCCACCGGACCTCGCCGTAGTTCTCGGTCTGGCGCGCCTTCTTCTCCTTGCAGGTCAGCTGGGCCCGGATCGAGTCACCGACCTTGACCGGAGTGATGAAGCGAAGGTTGTCCAGGCCGTAGTTGGCCAGCACCGGCCCGGGTGCCGGATCCACGAACAGGCCGGCGACCCGGGAGATCACGTAGTACCCGTGCGCGACGATGCCGCCGAACAGCGGGTTGGCGGCGGCGGCTTCGGGATTGGTGTGGGCGTAGAACGAGTCACCGGTCAGCGCCACGAAGGAGTCGATGTCCTCGGCCGTCACGGTGTGGCTGTCGGTGAACAGCACCTGCCCGATCGCCAGGTCTTCCAGGTGCTTGCGGAACGGGTGCGCGTCCTCGGTGATGGTCGGTGCGCCGGGCGTCCAGCGTCCGGTGACGGCGGCCAGCGCGCGGGGGGAACCCTGCACGGCGGTCCGCTGCATGTAATGCAGGACGCCTCGGATGCCGCCTAGCTCCTCGCCGCCGCCGGCCCGGCCGGGGCCACCGTGCACCAGCAGCGGCAGCGGCGAGCCGTGGCCGGTCGAGGATCGCGCGTCGTCCCGGTCCACCACCAGAAGCCGGCCGTGGTGAGCCGCGGCGCCGAGCACCACCTCGCGGACGAACCCGGGATCGTAGGAGTAGACCGACCCGACCAGTGACCCCTCGCCCAGGGCAGCCAGCTCGACGACCTCGTCGGCGCCCTGGTAACCGATCAGCGTTGCCACCGGGCCGAACGGCTCGACGGAGTGCACCGCCTCGGCGGTGGCGCTGCGGGCCCGCAGCACGGTCGGCGCCACGAACGCCCCGGTGGCCGGCAGCGCCTTGGCGGCCGGTGAGTCAGGGCCACCGATCACCACGTCGGCTCCGGCGGCCAGCTTCTGCAGGTTCGCCGCCAGCTCATCGCGCTGCCCCACGGTGGCCAGCGCGCCCATCGTGGTGCCTTCGTCGCGCGGGTCACCGACCACCACTTTCGCCAACTTGGCCGAGAGCGCCTCGATGACCGCGTCGAGCTGGCCGGACGGCACGAACGCGCGCCTGATCGCGGTGCACTTCTGGCCGGCCTTGACGGTGATCTCGCGGGCCAGCTCGCGGATGAACAGGTCGAACTCGGGCTGGCCGGCGACCGCGTCCGGGCCGAGGATCGCGCAGTTGAGCGAATCGGCCTCGGCGGTGAACTTCACCGACTCCCGGTTCACCACCGGGTGCTGGCGCAATTGCCGGGCGGTGGCGGCCGAGCCGGTGAACGAGACGACGTCCTGGCCGGTGAGATGGTCGAGCAGGCCTTCGGGCGCCGCGCAGATCAGGGAGATCGCGCCGGGCGGCAGCAGCTGCGATTCGACCATGTCGGCGAAGACCTTTGCCGTCAGGTAAGCCGTCTGCGCGGCCGGCTTGACCACCACCGGGACGCCTGCCAGGAACGCCGGGGCGAACTTCTCGAGCATGCCCCAGACCGGAAAGTTGAAGGCGTTGATGAACAGCGCCAGTCCGCGCCGGGAGGTGTAGATGTGCTGGGCCACGAACGAGCCGTCCTTGGAGAACTGCTCGACCGGGCCGTCGAGGTAGACGGTGGAGTCGGGCAGCTCGCGGCGGCCCCTGGAGGAATAGGCGAACAGCACCCCGATGCCGCCGTCGACGTCGAACTTGGAGTCGAACAGGGTGGCGCCGGTGGCCAGGGACAGCGGGTAGTAGTCGGACTCGCGCCGGTCGTTGAGGTAACCGGCCAGCTGCTTGAGGATCGCGGCGCGCTCGGTGAAGGTCAGCCGGCGCAGCGCGGGCCCGCCGACCGTCCGGGCATAGGAGTAGGCGGTGGCCAGATCGACAGGTTCGTGCGACCAGCGGGCCACCGGTTGCGAGGTCGAGGCGTCGAGCAGCTCACGGCTGTTGTCAGCGGCGCCGTCGGAGGCGGTGAACCACTCGTCACACAGGTACGAACTCAGCAACTCGGCCATCAGAAATCCCCTTTTCGTTCTGGGTCGCCCTGCGGATTCGGCTGGGGGCAGCTTGCCAGCGACCAGAGTGCCAGCATAGACTAACCGAACGATCATTCGGTTTTGGGGAGAGGTCATGGACGCCGCTGTGCAGAACACCACCAGCCAGGACGCCACCAGCCAGGACGCCACGGCGCGGCAGTCCGACCTGGAGGCAGGTTTCCAGCAACTGATCGCCTCCGACGGCCGGGTCGAGCCGCGCGACTGGATGCCTGAGGGCTACCGCAAGACCCTGATCCGCCAGATCGCCCAGCACGCCCACTCCGAGATCATCGGCATGCAGCCGGAGGGCAACTGGATCACCCGGGCGCCCTCACTGCGCCGCAAGGCGATCCTGCTGGCCAAGGTGCAGGACGAGGCCGGCCACGGCCTGTACCTGTACTCGGCCGCTGAGACCCTGGGCATGAGCCGCGAAGAGATGCTGGACCTGCTGCACGCCGGCCGGCAGCGCTACTCCTCGATCTTCAACTACCCCACGCCCACCTGGGCCGACGTGGCCGCGATCGGCTGGCTGGTCGACGGCGCCGCCATCACCAACCAGGTCCCGCTCACCCGGTGCTCCTACGGTCCCTACGCCCGCGCCATGATCCGGATCTGCAAGGAGGAGTCCTTCCACCAGCGGCAGGGCTTCGAGTCGCTGCTGCACCTGTCCCGCGGCACCCCCGAGCAGCACGAGATGGCCCAGGACGCGGTCAACCGGTGGTGGTGGCCCTCGCTGATGATGTTCGGCCCGCCCGATGACGACTCCCCCAACTCCGCCCAGTCCACGGCGTGGGGAATCAAGCGGTTCTCCAACGACGAGCTGCGCCAACGGTTCGTCGACATCTGCGTTCCGCAGGCCGAGACGCTGGGGCTGACGCTTCCCGACCCCGATCTGGTCTTCAACGCCGAGCGCGGGCACTACGACTTCGGGGTCATCGACTGGACCGAGTTCCAGGAGGTGCTCAAGGGCAACGGCCCGTGCAACCGGCAGCGGATCGCCACCCGCCGGCAGGCCCACGAGGACGGCGCCTGGGTGCGCGAGGCCGCCGCCGCGTACGCGGCCAAGAAGCAGGCAGCCGCGGTGACGGCGGCAGCGTGAGCACCCCGCCCAGCCCGCTGTGGGAGGTGTTCGTGCGGCCCGCCCGCGGCACCAACCACGTCCACGTCGGCTCGCTGCATGCCGCGGACGCGACGCTGGCGCTGCAGAACGCCCGCGACCTGTACACCCGCCGCAACGAGGGCGTCTCGATCTGGGTAGTGCCCTCGGCCGACATCACCGCCAGCTCGCCGGAGGAGAAGGACGCCTTCTTCGAGCCGTCGGCCGACAAGCCCTACCGGCATCCGACGTTCTATGAGATCCCCGACGGGGTCGAGCACCTATGAGCGAGCATCGAATGGCTGACCCGACGCAGACAACCGCCCCGGCCAACGCTGACATCGCGGCGTACGCGATCCAGCTCGGCGACGACGCGCTGATCCTGTCGCACCGGCTGTCGGAGTGGTCGGCCCATTCTCCCCAGATCGAAGAGGATCTGGCGCTGGCCAACATCGCGCTCGACCTGCTCGGCCAGGCCCGCACGCTGCTTGCCTACGGCGGCTCGTTCAGCGGCCGCTCCGAGGACGACCTGGCCTACCTGCGTGAGGAACGCCAGTTCACCAACCTGCAGCTGACCGAGCTCGAGAACGGCAACTTCGCCACCACCATGATCCGGCAGCTGCTGTTCTCCTGCTACCAGTACGAGCTCTATCGCGATCTGCAGTCCTCCCAGGACGCCCAGCTGGCCGCGATCGCCGCCAAGGCCGTCAAAGAGGTGGCCTATCACATCGACCATGCCAGCGCCTGGGTGATCCGGCTGGGCGACGGCACCGAGGTCAGCCACCAGCGCAGCCAGGACGCGCTCGAGACGGTCTGGCCGTTCACCCATGAGCTGTTCGCCGACGACGAGCTGGCCCGCCGGATCGCCGACCTCGGGGTCGGCCCGCTGCCCTCCGGTGTGCGCCCGGCCTGGTTCGCCGCGGTCCAGGCCGTCCTGACCGAGGCGACGCTGAGCCTGCCGGCCGATAACTGGAAACCATCGGGCGGGCGCACCGGCCTGCACACCGAGGGCTTCGGTTTCCTGCTGGCCGAGATGCAGCACCTGCACCGATCCCACCCGGGAGCTCAGTGGTGACCACCGTTGAGACAGGCACGACCGACTCCGCCTTGGAACGGCTGGCGGCGCTGCGACTGGCCGCCGCGGAGGTCCCCGACCCTGAGATACCGGTGCTGACCATCGCTGATCTGGGCATCCTGCGCGACGTCCGGTTCGCCGCGGACGGCCTGCCCGAGGTGGTGCTGACCCCGACCTACTCCGGTTGCCCCGCGACCGAGGCGATCCGCCAGGACGTGCTGGACCAGACCCGCAAGGTCGATCCGCGGACCCGGGTGGTCATCGAGCTGGCGCCGGCCTGGACCACCGACTGGATCACCGAGGACGGCAAGGCCAAGCTGCGCGACTACGGCATCGCTCCGCCGCGGCCCACCCGAACCGGGCCAGTCGCGGTGCAGCTCGGCAGCAGGCCCGCCACCCGCGCTGCCATGGAGCCGGCCGAGGCCGTCCGCTGCCCGCGCTGCGGATCGGCTGACACCGAGCTGGTCAGCCAGTTCGGTTCCACGCCGTGCAAGTCCCTGCGCCGTTGCCGCGGCTGCGCCGAGCCGTTCGACGAATTCAAATCGCTGTGAGCGGCTTTCATCCCCTCACCGTCGCTCGCGTCGAACCGCTGACCGCCGAGGCCTGCGCGGTGCATTTCACGGTGCCGGCCGAGCTGCGCCCGGAGTACGCCTTCACGCCGGGCCAGCACCTGACCCTGCGCCGGAGGACCGACGGCGCTGGCGCGACAGCCGGCCAGGAGGAGCGCCGGACCTACTCGATCTGCTCGACGCCCGCGGATCTGACCGAGCGCGGCGAGCTACGGATCGGGGTCAAGCGGATCGCCAGCGGGCTGTTCTCCGGCTGGCTCACCGGCGATCTGCGACCCGGTGACGCGATCGAGGTGATGACCCCGGCCGGCCGGTTCGGCACCCTGGTGTCGCCGGACAACGAGCGCCATGTCAGCTGCCTGGCCGCCGGCTCGGGAATCACACCGGTGCTCTCGATCGTCGCCTCGATCCTGCGCACCGAGCCCGCCAGCCGGCTCACCCTGGTCTATGGCAACCGGACCTCCAACGACGTGATGTTCCTGGAAGAGCTGGCTGACCTGAAGAACCGCTACCCGAGCCGGTTCACCCTGCTGCACGTGCTGTCGGCCGAACCGCAACTGTCTGACCTGCTGACCGGGCGGATCGACGAGGACAAGGTCAACATCCTGCTGGACGGCCTGTGCAAGGACGCCGACGAGTGGTACCTGTGCGGTCCGCTCGGCATGGTCTCGACCGTCCGCGCCGCGCTGGTAGCCGGTGGGGTGGCCAGCACCGCCGTGCACTCCGAGCTGTTCTACGTCGGCGACGAGCCGCCGGAACCGGTCGTGGCGGTATCCGAGCATGCCGACTCCGACCGCAGCCAGGTGACGGTCACGCTGTCCGGCCGGACCTCGACGGTCCCGGTCGGCTACACCGGCCCCAGCATCCTCGACGCGGTGCTGGCCAACCGCCCGGACGCGCCCTACGCCTGCAAGGGCGGTGTCTGCGGAACCTGCCGGGCGCTGGTGACCGCCGGTTCGGTCAAGATGACCCGCAACTACGCCCTGGAGCCCGAAGAGCTGGCCGCCGGGTTGGTGCTGGCCTGCCAGTCGCACCCGGCGACCCCCGAGGTCAGCCTGCAGTTCCAGTAGGCGCGGACAGCCCCGGATCAGGGCCTGCCTCCACTAGCCTGTGCCGCATGGATGCCAAGGGCGCCGTCCCGATCGGCGCGCAGCCGGTCGAGGAAGTGGTGAACGTCCGCCGACCGCGCTCGGTCATCGCGTTCGCCTGCTGGTTCGCCGTCGGGGTCGGGGTCGCCTACCTGGGTTTCCGGATCGTCGAGCAGCTCCGCACGATCCTGTACCTGCTGGCGTTCTCGCTGCTGATCGGCGTCACGCTCGATCCGATGATCTCCTTTCTGCAGCGGCGCGGAATGCGGCGAGCGGTCGCCGCGCTGCTGACCTGGCTGGCCGTCGTGGCGTTGCTCACCGCTCCGATCGTGCTGGCCGTCAATGCCGCCAGCACCCAGCTGCCGCAGCTGGTCGAGTCCGGGCCGGAGCTGATCCGCGACGCCGCCAGCCACCTGGGCTCGCTCGGTGACCAGATCGCGGCCGCTGCCACCGAGCCCTCGAACGGTTCGGTCAACCCCAGTGATTTCTTCGACTACGTCCTGACCGGCGGGACGTTGCTGTTCACCGCGGTCACCGACATCGTGGTGGTGGCGTTCCTGTCGCTGTACTTCGCCATCGGGTTGCCTCACCTGCGAGAGCTCGCCCTCAAGGCCGTGCCCGCCTCGCGCCAGGTCCGCACCGCCCGCATCCTCGACGAGCTCATCGTGCAGGTCGGGCGGTTCATGCTGTCCACGGTGATGATCGCGGTGCTGTGCGGGCTGGCCACCTCGATCTGGTCGCTGGCCTGGGGAATCCCGTACGCGGTGCTGCTGGGGGCGCTGGTGACGGTGCTGTCGCTGGTGCCGGTGATCGGCTCCACCGTCGGCGGGGTGGTGGTGACATTGGTGTCCTTGTCGGTCAGCCTGCCCACCGCGATCGCCACCCTGGTCTTCTACCTCGGCTACCGGCTGTTCGAGGACTACCTGATCCAGCCGCGGGTGATGAAGTTCTCCGTCCAGCTGCCCGGCGTGATCACGTTGCCGTCGGTGATCCTCGGCGGGGCGATATTCGGGGTCCCGGGCGCGCTGTTCGGGGTGCCGCTGGCACTGATCCTGCGGGTGCTGGTCCGCGAGCTGGTGTTCCCGGCCACCGACCAGGCCTGAGCCGGCCCCGCCTCAGCGGGTGGTTGCCTCGGCGGCCTGCCGACCGGCCTCAGCCAGCCACCGGACCGGATCCTGCTGGGCGGCCAGCGCCGAGCCCGCCAGCTCGGTCAGGCTGAGCAGGCCGGTGCCGGCCGCCGCGGTCGCCATCTCATCGGCGATCGAGCCGGCCACCACCAGCGCCGGCACGCCACTGCGAGCAGCTGTTTCCAGCACGTGCCCGCAGGTCTTGCCGGTCAGCGAGCTGGCGTCGAAACGGCCCTCCCCGGTGAGCACCAGGTCAGCCCGCCGCACCGCCTCCGGCAGCCCGACCAGCTGGCCGATGGTGGGGGCGCCGGGGGTCAGCCGGCCGCCCCAGTACGCCAGCCCGTACCCGGTGCCACCGGCCGCTCCGCAGCCGGGCTGGTCCGGGTCGGTTCCCAGCACCGCCGCCAACCGGCGCAGCCCGCGGTCCAGTTCGAGCATCTCTTCCCGGTCGGCGCCCTTCTGCGGGCCGAAAGCGAAGGCGCCGCCGGACGGCCCGAACAGCGGGGCCTGCACGTCGACCAGCACCCGGACCCCGTCGGGTGGCACCGGCGCCAGCCGGTCGGCGCGCACCGCCACCAGCCGGGTCAGCCCCCGGCCGCCGGGTGGCAACCGGCCGTCCTCGCCCACCAACCGTGCCCCCAGCGCCGACAGCGCGCCCGCTCCGCCGTCGGTCGAGGCCGAGCCCCCGAGCGCGACCACCAGGCCGCGGGCGCCGGAGCGCAGTGCCGCCGCCAGCACGATTCCCAGGCCCAGCGTGTGCGAGCCCATCGGATCCAGCTTGCTGAGCCCGGCGATGCCGCAGATCTCGGCGAGCTCGACGGCGGCGGTGTCACCCGCGCGCAGGTAACGGCCGAGCCGGGGGTTGCCGACGGCGTCCACGGTGGGCACCGTCACCCAGCTGGCGGGCCGGCCGGCCGCCAGCACGGCCAGCGTGCCGTCGCCGCCGTCGGCCATCGGCAGCACTGCCAGCTCATCGCCCGGTCGGACCGAGTGCCAGCCCTGGGCCAGCGCCGCGGCGGCGGCCGGCGCCTCCAGGCTGCCCTTGAACTTGTCCGGTGCGATCAGCACCCGAAGTCTCATCGCCGGCCGGCGAACCGCTCGGGTGACAGAAAGCCGATGTCGTGCCTGGTGGAACCGTCGATCACCAGGTCGGCCACGATCTCGCCCACCACCGGGACGAACTTGAAGCCGTGCCCGGAGAACCCCAGCGCCACCACCATCCGCCCCGATGAGCCGGGGTGGACGCCGAGCACGAAGTCGTCGTCCGGGGCGCCGGCATACATGCACACCTGACTGCTCACGCACTCGCCGGCAAGGTCGGGCAGGACGGGGTCCAGCAGCTGCTGAACTGTCCGGCACTCCGACTCCGCCACCGTCCGGCGGATCGTGTCGGGATCGACGTCGGGGTCCAACCAGTCGTGATACAGCGCGGCTTTGACACCCTCGTCACCGGGCTGATGCGGAAACCCGTACAGCTCGAGGCGGTCCGCCCCGGCGGGTACCGGCAGGCTCCACATGTACACCGGAAAGCGCTCGGCGTCGAAGTCGGCCGCCGAGGTGCGCGGCCGCAGCCAGTGCACCGTCTGGCGCTGCACCTTGATCGGGTAGCTGTCCGGGCCGGCCAGCCGGCCGGCCCAGGCGCCGGTGGCGACCACCACCCGCGACGCGCGCAGTTGCTCACCGCCGGCCGCCAGGTGCACCCCATCCGGCCTCACCTCGAGCTGCTCGACCGCGGTGTCGAACCGCAGCTCGGCGCCGGCGGCGGCAGCCAGCTCGAGGTTGGCCCGCACGCTGACCTCGGGCTGGACGAAACCGGCGTCGGCTTCGAAGACCGCCAGCTGGTCCTCGTCGAGCGCGAACTGCGGGTACTTGGCTCGCAGGCCGGCCGGGTCGAGCACCTCGTGCGGCAGCGACCAGTGACGGGCCGAAGCCAGGGTCCCCGAGACCACCGCGCTGCCCGGCCGGCCGATCATCAGCGCGCCGCACCGCGTGAACAGCTGGGTGCCGAAAGCCGCCGACAGCTCGTCCCACAGCTGGTAGGCCCGGATCAGCAGCGGCACGTAGTCCGGTTTCTCGAAGTACGCCTTGCGCACGATCCGGGTGCCGCCGTGCGAGGAGCCCAGCGTATGCGCGGGGGTGAACTGCTCGATTCCCAGCACCCGCTGGCCCCGGGTGGCCAGCGAATAGGCCGCCGCCGAGCCCATCGCGCCCAACCCGACGACGATCACGTCGTAGTCGCCCATCACGTCCCTCCCCACCACGCTCTTCGCGCGACCGCTCATCGCCGTCAGGTCGCTGCGCTTCCCATCTTCCCTATCACT
Source organism: Jatrophihabitans sp. (assembly GCA_036389035.1). Lineage (NCBI taxonomy): Bacteria > Bacillati > Actinomycetota > Actinomycetes > Jatrophihabitantales > Jatrophihabitantaceae > Jatrophihabitans > Jatrophihabitans sp. The sequence continues at coordinate 162,044 of DASVQQ010000010.1, read as the reverse complement.
GTTCGACCGCGAGTTCCCTATCACTGTTTCGACCACGGCGCTCAGGCGCTCATGATGTCGCATCCCGGGTTGTGGGGCGGCCCGGCACGGTCGCACGCCGGGCCCGGCCTGCGCCGAGGCGTTACGGTGTGCCCGTGAGCTGGCTGACCCAACCCGATGAGGACTGGGACGAGCGGGAGCCGCCGCCGCGCAGCCGGCTGAAGCTGGCTCTTGCCGTGGTGGCCGGTTGGCTGGTGGTCAGCCTGATCGTGCTGATCGGCTTGCTCACCTTCGACGGCCACCGCCCGACGAACCAGCCGGTGAGCGCCCCGACGACCGGCCCGTCGACCGCGGCGACCGGCTCGAGCTCGCCCGCCGGCCCGACACCGTCCGCCAGCCCGACCTCGCCCGCCGGCCCGACACCGTCCGCCAGCCCGAGCAGCTCATCGACCGGTCCGGCTGCCGCCGATTGGGTGCTGCGGGCCAGCGATGACCAGCTCAACTGCGTGGCGCACTCCTACGGGCAGGTGCAGGTCTTCTTCACCAGGACGCCGTGCTCGTCGGTGCGCCGAAGCCTGTTCAGCACCGAACAGGACGGCCGCGGCGTGGTGGTGGCTGCCAGCACGGTTCTCTTCGACAGCCCGACCCAGGCCGCCGACTACCTCCGTCTGGTGACCGCGGACGGCACCGGCAACATCAACGACCTGCTGCGCGAGGGCACCCGCTATCCGGGTTCGCCGAGCAAGTTGCCGGTGGCCGCGTTCGCGTCCCGGCAGGACGGCCTGCGGGTGCTGGTGGCCGAAGCGGCCTTCGTCGAGGGCCGTTCGGACAACCAGGACGCCGGTTTGCTGGCGGCCGCCCGGCGAGCCGTCGACGCCGGCTAAGCCGCGATCGGTCAACCGCGTCGCGCGGCAAGCCGTCGACGCCGGCTGAGCCGCGTTCAGTCCAGCGTCGCGTCCAGGGTGATCTGCACCCCGGTGAGGGCCTTGCTGACCGGACAGGTCTGCTTGGCGGCCTGCGCCGCCGCCTCGAAGGCGGCCTTGTCCAGGCCTTCGACCTCACCGTGCACCTCGAGGGCGATGCCGGTCAGCCGGAAGCCACCGGCCGGGTCCGGCCCGAGTGAGACGTTGGCGGTGACCTCCAGGCTCCGCGGCTGACCGCCGGCCTCGGCGATCAGCGCGGACAGCTGCATCGCGAAGCAGGACGAGTGCGCGGCGGCGATGAGCTCCTCGGGGCTGGTGACGCCGCCAGCCTCGTCAGCGGCACGCCTGGGAAAGGACACCTCGTACGTGCCCACTTTCGAACTGCTCAGCTCGACCTGGCCGGAGCCTTCCTGCAAAGTGCCGGTCCAGGCGGTTCGGGCGACGCGTGTGGGCATGACTACTCCTTCGAGTGACGAGTTGATCCATGGGTGTTCGGGTATCAAACGTAGCCGATTACATCGTGCACGATGTAGTGAGCCAGGCGGAATGCGACGCCCGGCCGGGTGGCCTGGCTGCCGGAGTTCGGGGCTCAGCCGGGCGCAAGGCTCAGCCCTGCTTCTTCTCCAGGTCCTCGGTCAGCCGGCGGAGCTTCTTGATCAGTCGGGCCCGATTGGCCGCGTCCAGCTCGGTGGCCTCGCAGATCTGGGCCGGCACCCCGGCAGCCCGTCGCCGCATCGCCTTGCCCTGCCGGGTCAGCTGCACGTCCACGGTCCGCTCGTCACCGGCCCGTCGGCTCCTGGTGACCAGCTCCAGCGCCTCCAGCCGCTTGACCAGTGGCGAGAGGGTGTTGGACTCCAGGTGCAGCCGCGCGCCGATCTCGCCCACCGACGAGGTCCCCTGCTCCCACAACAGCATCAGGACCAGGTACTGCGGGTAGGTCAGCTTCAGCTCGTCGAGGACCGGGCGGTAAGTGGCTGTCATGGCCCGGGACGCCAGGTACAGCGCCAGGCACAGCTGGTCATCGAGACCTTGGGAGAACTCGTCCGCGCGCATCGCCGTCATACCGGCAAGGGTAATCCGGGTTGCCTGATTTGGATGCCTTCAAACTGCCTGATTTGCAGGCCGCCCACCAGCTTCGGCTACCCGTCGGTACTGTCGCGCGCGAACGCAGAGAAGCCCTGTCACACCCGGTACCCCCGTACCATCGCGACAGGGCTTCCACTGCTCTTGCGTCCCTCGTGTACCCCCGTACCAGGCCAGCGTATCGAGGCCGACGCGAGCCACACAAGCCGCAAACTAGTTACCGACCAATTACGGTAAGTGGTCGAACTGGGGCGGGTTTATGCAGCAAACAACGCCCGATTCTCTGCTGGCAGGAGATAGAGTTACGCTCCGTGGCCTCAACTCCTGACACCGGCGCGCACAGTGCCGATGAGGGCAGCCAAGATCAGCATCGCTCCTCCCCTGACGGATCGCCGGATGCGGCAACCGACCAGAGCTGCGCGTTCTGCGGTGGAGCCGACGTGGTCTGGGTGCACCCGCTGGCAACTGACCGGGTGCAGTTCCGGAGGTTCGGCAAGGACGACACAATGCCCAGCTTCTGGACGCTGTGCGAAAGTTGCGAGCAGCTCTACCAGAACGGCCAGGACGATCAACTGATCGCCCTGATGAAGGTGGCCGGCGGCTGGATCTGGCAGGGCACCGATGTCGAGGACGTGCTGCGCAAGCCGGTCGACGTCTTCCGGGAGGCCGACCTCGGCCGCCGTCCCATCGGAAAGGCCTGAGCGCCACCACGCGTCAGCGCCTGACGTCTCCCGTTCGGGCTCGAGCCATCAGCCAGGGATGAAACCGTGCTCGGGAACCCGGCGCCCCAGCTTGCGGTATTCCCCGACCGTTGCCACCGCGAGGTGCCGCATGCCGATCGGCTGGTCGGCGCTGATCGCGTCATAGGCCGCCGACAGCACGATATTGCGGATGTCGCCGCCGGCCAGTTCCACCGACTCGGCGAGAAAGTCGAGGTCGACCGGATCGTGCGGATCCAGCGCCCGCAACTGTTTGAGGTGGCTCTGCCAGAGCCGGCGGCGGGTAGCGGCGTCCGGGTCGGGAAAGTGCACGATGAAGCTCATGCGCCGCGAGAAAGCTTGATCCAGGTTGCCCCTCAGGTTGGTCGCGAGAATGGTGATGCCGTCGAACTGTTCCATTCGTTGCAGCAGGTAGGCGACTTCCTGGTTGGCGTAGCGATCGCGCGAGTCGCGCACCTCTGACCGGCTGCCGAACAGCGCGTCGGCCTCGTCGAAGAACAGCACCACGTCCAGCGCCTCAGCCGACTGGAACACCTTCTCCAGGTTCTTCTCGGTCTCGCCGATGTACTTGTCCACGATCGCGGACAGGTCGACCTGGAACAGGTCGATGGACAGCTCCTCCGCGATCACGTTGGCGGCCAGGGTCTTTCCGGTGCCGGGACTTCCGGTGAACAGCGCCGCGATCCCGCTGCCCTTGGCGCGCAGCGGGCCGCGGGCGGTGACCTGGTCGCGCACCCGGGCCCAGCTGACCAGCTGGTGCAGCGACTGCCTGGCGTGCTCGGGCAGCACCAGGTCCTCGAAGCTCGGCCCGGCGCCGGTCTGGGCCGAGGCCGCGATCCGGTTCACCCCGGTGCCGCCCGAGCCCCCGACCCGGCGGGCCGCCTCACGCACCAGCGCCGCCGACAGCGGCTGCTGCTGCGAATCGGCCAGCATCCGCGCGTACCGGGCGGTCTCCAGCACCTCCTCCGGGGTCAGCCGCATCCCGAGCAGGGCGTGGCGCAGCTCGTCGTCGGACTCGGCCAGGTCACCGAGGCCGGCGTGCCAGACCGCGGCGCGATCGGCGACTGCCAGCGGCCGGGCGTCCACCGCCAGCGGGAAACGGCGCAGCCAGCTCGGATTCCACGGCCGGGCGCCGACTGCCACGACCGGCACCGCGGCCCGCTCGAGCAGCTCCAGGCCGGCCACGTTGGCCGGCTCGCCGAGCAACTCGGCGCCGGTCACCACCAGGCCGCAGCCGCGCAGGCCGGCTTCCCGGGCGGCCGAAGCCAGCGCCGTGAGCAGCTCGGTGTCGGCCGGGCAGCGGCGAAGGTCCACCGCCAGGCATTGCAGCCCGAGGGCGGCGAACGCGCTGGCCGCGAGCGAGTTGCCGGCCGCGGCGGCGGTGGACCTGATCCACACCAGCGGCACGCCGTTGCTGATCGCGGCCGACACCACCGCGGTCTCGGCCAGCTCGATCGGAACCGGAAAGCTCAGCATGGCGGCCACCGGCGGATCGGACTGGTCCGAACCGGCGAGAAAGGTCACCACCGGATCGGGCGCGCGCAGCTGCCGTCCCAGCCACGGCTCCGGACCCAGCACCTCGATCAGCCGGTGCCTGCGCAGCGGGCCGTCCGGGCCGAGCCGGTCGAAGCCGTCCGCGGCCAGTGTGGGAATCCCGGACAGCTCCAGGGCCAGCGCGACACTGGGCCGGACCGGGGCGCTCAGCCCGCGCAGCAAGCCGAAGGCCATGCTCAGGTTGGCGTCCAGGTCGGCGGCGGCGGCGATCGTCAGCAGCCCGGCGTCGACCGGGTCCAGGCCGAACACCTCGCTCAGGCCGGTCAGCACGTCCTGCTTGGCGTCCGGGCCGGACGGCTCCGCCGAGGCGTCGCCGTAGTCGGCCCGCAGCACGGCGATGATGGAGTCGAGGTCCGCGGCGGCCCGGTCACCTGCCTGGTGCTGGGCGCCCGCCGGGTGCTGGGCGCCGCCCGCCTCGGACCGTCGCCGTCCCGCTGTCGCGATCCGTTCGACCAGCTCGGCCATTCGCTGTCGCATGGGGGTCCTCTCCGGCGCCCGCGGCTGGCTACCGGTGTCGTTTTCGGCGCATCCGCGCGGATTCGAATCGCGTGTGACGCTTTTCTCAGGTAAACAACTGCTAACAGTGACCCCACAAGTGCGAAACCACCGTTATGATTTCGGCCGGACGCTGCTGCAAGGCTGGTACAGGTTGCCACGTCCTCGGGGGCACTACAAACGGGGCATTAACCAGTCTCTGTTTCGCGCGCTCGAGGGGATGGACCTTGTGCTGATCCCCCTTGTCGAACAAGGCCTGGAAAAGCTGGTCCGGGCGGCCCTGCCGCTGCCCGAGCAGGTGGGCGAGGTGTCCTTCGACCCACCATCGCGAAGCTGGGCGGCCCAGCTCAGCCGGATCACCGTCAGCATGTTCCTCTTCGGCGTCGGGCGCAGCCCGCAGCCGCCCCGTCCGATGCCTGAGCGCACCGACGCCAACGGGCGCATCCAGCGACGCGGGCCGCTGCCCATGATCGAGCTGAACTACCTGGTCAGCGCCTGGGCGGGCAACGTGCGCGACGAGCACGAACTGCTCGGCGATGTTTTGGGGTGTTTCATAACCCATCAGGCGATGCCTGCCGAATTCGCCGCCCCCGGACTGCTGTCCAGCGTGCAGATTGCCCTCGCACCGGCCGATACAGGACGTGTGAAAGACGTCTTCGCCTCGATCGAGGGCTCGATGCGGGCGGCGTTCGAGATCGTGCTGACCACCGCCCTGGACGTCGGCGCCTGGGCCGACGCCGCTCCCAGCGTGCAACGGATCGCCGCGCTCACGGCGCCCCTGCCTGCCAGGACGCCGTTGACTGCCAGAGCGCCGCTGCCTGCCACCGCGCCGGCGGAGGCGCCCTAATCGCCATGCTGGTCACCGCAGACACCCAACTCATCGACATCTCGCCGGGCGGCAGCGCCGAGGTGGTGCTCGACGTCCGCAACACCAGCACGATCATCGACGGCGTCACCACCCGGATCATCGGCCTGCCGGCGGCCGGCGTGACCAGCAAGCCGATGCTGCTGCCGCTGTTCCCCGACGCCAGCGGGCAGGTCACCCTCTCGGTCGGGGTGCCCACCAGCTACCCGGCCGGCCGGCACGCCGTCACCATCGAGGTCGCCTCGGTCGGAGCCGGCCTGCCCTCGGCCTACCTCGACCTGGACATGCTGGTGGCCCCGCGGCTGGAGCTGTCCCTGAACTGCCGGCCCCAGATCGCCCGAGCCCGCCGGCAGGCCCGGTTCGTGCTGGAGCTTGCCAACGCCGGCAACGTGGCGCTGGACGTCTCACTCACCGCGGTGGACGCCGACCGCGCGGTCAGCACCTCCTTCAGCCCGCCCCGGCTGCGGATCGAGGCCGGGGCCGTCGCGGTCTGCGTGCTCAGAGTGCGTGGGCCGCGCATGATCACCGGCGCCGAGCTGGACCGCACCCTCACCGTGCAGGCCTCCGGGGTGGCCGCCGGACCGGTGCCGCTGCCCGAAGCCGGCCACGACGGCCCGACGGCGCGCTACACCGGACGCGACGAGGACGACCTGTGGATCGAGGAGCTGCGCGCTCCGGCCGAGCCCGCCGACCCGGCCACGGCAGCCGCCGACGCGGCCGCGGTCACCGATCCGACGGCAGTGCTGGCGCCGGTGGTCGCAAGCACCGCCGTCCGGTTGCGGCAGCGGCCGCTGCTCAGCCGGGGACTGCTGACAGCGCTGGTGCTGCTCACCATCATCGGGCTGTGGGCCTCGGTGTTCCTGCTCGGCCTGAGCCAGGCATTCAAGGGCGAGCCGACGACCAAGCAGGCCCCGGCCTCGTTCTTCGCGGCCTCCGGGACGCCGACCAGCGGGATCGCGAACGCGGCGTCGGTCACCGACGGGGCCGCCCCGGCCGGCGCGCTGCCCAAGACCGGCCCGCTGCCGCCGGGAGTGGGCGCGGTCATCACCGGCACCGTGACGGCGGCCAGCAACCGGCTGCCGGCCGGCCGGATCCTGGTGGAGGCGCTGCGCAGCACCGACAAGGGGCTGGTGGTCGCGAGCTCGGCGGCCAGCCAGACCGATGGCACGTACTCCCTCGCCGGGCTGTTCCCGACCCGCTACCTGCTGCGCTTCAGCGCGACCGGGTACAAGACGGTGTGGTACCCGAGCGCGGCCAACCAGGCCGACGCGAAGCCGGTCACCGCTGACACCGAGGCCGCGACCGGGGGCGTTAACGCGGTGATCACCGGGTTGCCGGCCTCCATCCAGGGCAGCATCGACCCCGGCGACACCTTGACGCCGGTGACCGCGACCGTGCAGGCCACCTCGCTGATCGGCAAGGTCACCAAGCCGATCGCCAGCACCATCACCCTGGCCGGCGGCAGGTACCAGCTGACCAACCTGCCCGCGCCCGGGACCTACGAGTTGAGCTTCACCGCGCCGAACTACCAGGCGACCACCGTGGTGACCACGGTCGCCGGTGGTCAGAAACGGTTCCAGTCGACCGTCCGCCTCAGCGTCGGTAACGGCCAGATCGGCGGGGTGGTGACCGATGGCGAGCAGCCGCTGGGCGGGGTCGCCATCACCACCACGGTCAACGGCAAGGACGTCACCATCGGCACCCCGACCACCGGCACGGTCGGCAGCTTCGTGATCCCGGCGCTGCCGACCCCGGGCACCTACGTGATCACGTTCAGCGCCTCCGGCTACGGCGCCCACACCTCGGTGGTCCAGCTCGGCCCGGGCCAGAGCCGCTCGGACCTCGACGTCTCACTCGCCGCCGGCGTCGGCAGCGTCAGCGGCATGCTGGTGGACTCGACCGGCAACGGCCTGGGCGGGGCGAGCGTGACGGTGGGCGGGGCGCCGACCACGATGACCTCCACCACGCTGACCACCGGAGCGGTCGGCTACTTCAGCTTCAACGCCCTGCCTACCCCCGGCTCGTACACCCTGACCTTCAGCCTGCCCGGCCACGCCGGCACCACCGTGCCCATCGAGCTCAGCGCCGACGGCGCCCCGCCCCGGGTCCGGGCCGTGCTGGCAACCGCGCTGGGCCGGATCGCCGGCGTCGTCACCGGCCCGGACGGCAGCCCGCTACCGGGCGCCAGCGTGGTCGCCACCGACGGCAAGCAGAGCTGGAAGTCCCAGGCCACCGGCGCCGGCGGCGGCCTGCCCAACGGCGGCTACCTGCTGACCGACCTGGCGCCGGGGACCTACACCGTCACCGCCAGCATGCCCGGCTTCAGCCAGCAGACCGCGCTGCTGAGCGTCACCGCCGGCGACACCGTCAACCAGAACCTACGGCTCGGGGCGGGCAGCTGATGCGCGTCGACATCGCCCCGCGCAGCAGCGTCGTCGAACCGGGTCGCATGCTGGGAATCACGGTGCTGGTCACCAACACCGGCGACCTGATCGGCGGCTACGCGCTGCGGGTGCTGGGCGCTGACCCCAGCTGGGTGCGGCTGGAGACCGACCAGCTATCGCTGTTTCCGGGCACCTCGCAGGCGGTGGTCGTCAACCTGACCATCCCCGAAGGCATCGCGGCCGGTGACCGCCGGATCGCGATCCAGGTCCGCGAGCTGACCCCTCCGAACGCCAACGCCGTCGAGGAGATCGAGCTGCACGTGCCGGCCGCGCCGGCGGTGCACCTGCAGCTGGACCCGGTCACCGTCTACGGCGGCCGGCGGGCCTCGTTCGGCGCGGTGATCGAGAACCGGGGAAACACCACTCTCCGCGGCCGGCTGACCGGCGCGGACGCCGAGGACAAGATGCGGTTCGGGTTCGCGCCCGAGGCCGTCCAGCTGGCCCCCGGCGAGCACCGGATCGTCGAGCTGACCACCCGGGCCCGGCGGCCGTTCACCGGCTCGCCGATGGTGCGGGTGTTCACCGTGCACCTCGACGATGGCCCGCGGCTGGACGAGCCGGCCCCGGCCGGCAGGGCGCACCTGGCCAGGCAGTTGCTGGACAAGCAGCGTGGCAAGCCGCCGGCGGCTCCGGCGGCCGCCCCCAAAGCCGACCTGCCGCCGCTGGCCACCGGCACCTTCCTGCAGCGGCCCTGGCTGTCCCGCGGGCCGATCTCGCTGCTGGGCCTGCTGGCGGCGGTGACCGTGTTCGCCATCGTGATCACCGTCGCGCTGGCCAGGCTGGTGGGCCAGTCGGCGGCTGACCGCGACCTGGCGCTACAGGTCGCGCAGGCCCGCACCGTCTCCAGCGCCATCGGCACCGCCGCGATGTCGGGCACCGTCCGGTTGCTGACCGCGGGCACCCCGGTGCCCGGCGTCGCCGTGGAGGCGTTCAGCACCGCCGACGTGGCCAACGCGATCGCCACCACCGCCACCAACCCGGCCGGCGCCTTCACACTGCCCAACCTGCCCGAGGGCAGCTACAAGCTGCGGTTCCGGGGCGCTGGCTTCGTCCAGCTCTGGTATCCGGGCGCGGCCACCGACGCCGACGCCAGCACCATCGCGATCCAGCCCGGTCACGTCCGTCAGGGCCTGGACGTCCGGCTCGGCGGCGTTCCGGCCACCATCTCGGGAACCGTCACCGGCGACGACGTCTCGGCGGCGTCGGTGTACTTGGAGCTACCCGGCGCCGGCGGCGCCAGCGCGCCGTCGGCCTCGGCGCCGCCGGGCACCACCCAGGCGATCGTCCGGACCGTCCCGGTCGGCTCGGACGGCCAGTTCAGCATCGCGAACGTGCCCTCGCCCAGCGTCTATGACCTGGTGGTGGTCAAGCCCGGCTACGCCAACGACGTGCAGCGGGTCGACCTCGGCGGCGGCGAGGACCGCAAGGGGGTCCAGCTGCGGCTGCGCAAGGGGGACGGCCTGATCAGCGGCCAGGTCAACGGGCCCGACGGCGCCCTCGGCGGCGCCACCATCACCGCCACCTCGGGCAGCACGGTGGCCCGGACCGTCTCGCTGACCCAGGACAAGGTGGGCAGCTTCACCCTGCTCAGCCTGCCCACCCCGGCCAGCTTCACCGTGGTGGTCAGCAAGCCCGGCTACGCGTCCCAGACCGTGACCATGGCGCTGTCGGCGGGGCAGAAGCTGACCGGTGTCGCGGTCAGCCTGGGCCAGTCCGCCGGCACCCTGTCCGGCAAGGTCAGCGTGCTGCCCAGCGGCAACCCTGCCCAGGGCGTCACCGTCACGGTCACCAACGGCGCGCTGACCGTGCAGACCGTCACCCAGAGCACCGGCAACGTCGGCGGCTGGACGGTCGGCGGGCTGAGCATCCCCAGCACCTACACGGTGACCTTCTCCCGTCCGGACCTGGCCGGCCAGACCGTGTCGGTGTCACTGGACCAGGCCGGTTCCATCACCCCCGGCTCGCAGGGAGCGCGGATCACCTCCGACGGCATCGCCGTCAGCATGCAGTCCTCGACCGCGGTGGTCCGGGGCACCGTCTCCCAGCGCGGCGCCGTGTCCGAACAGGGCGGCAGCCCGGTGCACACCGGCGAGGTGCAGATCAACCTGGTGTCGGGCACCTCCAGCTTCGCGGTCACCAGCGCCAGCAAACCCGACAACCGGCTGGGCCAGTTCGAGATCGGTGGCGTGCCACCGGGCACCTACACGCTCAGCGTGAACCGGCGCGGCACCAGCCCGACCTCGACCATCATCACCCTCGGCGCCGGCGAGGTCCGGGTCTACAACCCGGTGCTGGCCGCCCCGGCCCAGATCAGCGGGGTGGTGGCCACTGCCGACGGCCAGCTGCGGCCCGGCTGGCACGTGTACCTCTACCTCGCCAGCCAGTACCCCACGGTCATCGCCCGCACAGCCACCACCGACAGCGCCGGACGCTACGTGCTGGCCGATGTCGACGCCCCGCAGAGCTACGTGATCGAGGCCCGGCCGACCGCCTCGGCCGCGCCGCAGGGCTCGGTCACCCACGAGATCGACGCCAGCGAGCAGCTGGTCGTCAACATCACCGTTCCGACTCCGGGCGGCTGAGCCAGATGACCCGACCCCCGTTCCCCGGACGCGGCATGCCGGCCGCGGAGCCACCGCCGCAGGCGTTCCTGCACGCCGTCAGCCGGACCGGCGCCGGCAACACCGTGGTGGTCGAGCTGGGGCTGGTCAACCAGGCAGACAGCCCCCGGCTGTTCACCGTGTCGGTGCTCGGCCTGGACTCGTCCTGGCTGCCGTTGCCGCTGCACGTCGGGCCGGTCGCGGTCGGCGCCAGCAGGGTCGTCGAGCTGGTGCTGCGCCCGCCCTCGGGCACGCTGCCGGCCCGCTACCCGTTCGTGGTCGCGGTGCAGGCCAGCGACCCGGCAGCTCCGGGCCCCGGCGCCACCGCCACCACGATGGCCGAGGGCGCGCTGGTGGTCGACGAGCCGAGCCGGCTGAGCATGGAGGTGTCGCCCATCGACTCGACGGCGGTCTTCGGACGCCGGATCGAGGTGCTGCTGCGCAACACCGGCCAGAGCCCGGCCCGGGTCGAGCTGAGGTCCGAGGTCTCCAACGGCGCCCACCTGCGGTTGAGCCGGCACCGGCTGCTGGTGCCACCCGGCGGGTCGGCCCGGGTGCGTGGCCGGCTGACCCTGACCCGGCCACGGATGTTCGGCGGCCGGGCCCGGCACCCGTTCCTGGTGGCGGCCCGCGGCCTAGGCGCGCCGACCAGCGTGACCGGCGCTCTCACCTCGCGGCCGGTGTTCAGCCCGCTCGGCATGAAACTGCTGGCCATCGTGACCGTGCTGGGGCTGTGGGCGGCACTGGCCGGAGCGGGAATCCCGATGCTGGCCAAGTCCGTCAAGGGCAACCAGGCCAATCCGCAGGCCGCGAGCTCGCCGTCGGCCACGCCGTCGGACTCGGCCCCCGCCGGCCCCGGCGGGTCGAAATCCAGCCCCGGGGCCGGATCCGGGACCGCCGGCCCGGCCGCCGGCGGCTCGGCGAAGCCGGCCAAGCCCGCCCCGGTCGTCGCCACCGCCAAGCCGGCCGGCGTGCGGCTGAACGGGATCGTCACCGGCACGGCGCCGGCCGGGGTCAAGGTCTCACTGCAGCCGACGTCCCTGGTGGACGAGAAGGCCGCCGGCGCCCAACCGGTCGGCCAGTCGGCCAAGGCCATCACCGAGAGCCGCCGGACGATCGGCAAGATCTCGGCCGAGCAGCTGTCGGTGCGGGCCCAGTCCGCGGTCTCGGCCAAGCAGTCCACCCTGACCCGGCAGAACGGGTCCTGGTCCTTCGCCGGGATCAGCGCGCCCGGCTACTACCTGCTCACCTTCGCCAAGCCCGGCTACCAGACCAGGCAGTACATCCTCAACGCGGCCGACGCGGACGCCACCGAGCCGCTGCCGGTGGCCATGACCGCCGGCAACGGCCGCCTGACCGGCCGGATCAGCGGACCGGCCGGCGCGGTCGGCGGCGCGACCATCACCATCAGCGACGGCCAGAACGTGGTGGCCACCAGCTCCAACTCCTCCGGCAGCATCGGCGACTGGAAGGTGGACGGGCTCTCCACCCCGGGCACCTTCTTGATCAGCGCCAGCAAGGACGGCCTGAGCCTGGAGTCCTCGCTGGTCACCCTGGCGGCCGGCCAGTCCAAGTCGTTGAACCTGGGCCTGACCTCGGGCATGGGGTCCCTCGTCGGCACCGTCGCGGGCACCGACAGCCTCGGCGTCAGCAACGGCGTCGGCGGGGCCACCGTCACCGCGACCGACGGCACGATCACCCGCACCGCCACCACGGTCACCAGCGGGCCGATCGGCCGGTTCACGCTGCCGGCGCTGCCGGTGCCCGGCAAGTACACCGTGACCATCGCCGAGGCCGGCTTCCTGCCGCAGACCCACCAGGTCGAGCTGGGCGCCGGGCAGTCCAGGGCCGTGGTCGACGCGATGCTGACGCCGGCCACCGCGGTCGTCGGCGGCACCGTCACCGACTCGGCGGGGCTGGGCCTGGTCGGCGCCGGCCTGGTGCTCACCGGGCCGGCCAACACCTACAAGACGATGAGCGTGTCCAGCCCGCTGGGCTCGTTCCGGTTCAACGGGGTGGCGCCGGGCACCTACGTGCTGGGCGCCGAGCTCTACGGCCGGTTGACCAGCTACGCGACCGTCACCGCCAAGGTCGGCGGGGTGGCCTCGGTGACGCTGAAGCTGGCCCCGACGCCGGGCGGGGTGCTGCCGGCCAGCTCGCACGTCCGCGGCCGGATCACCGACGCGCGCAGCGGCGGCCCGCTCAGCTGTGACCAGGCCGATGAGTACGACCCGCTGCTGCCGCCGGGCAGCCAGGCCAACCTGGACCTGTGCAAGATCAACGTCGGGGTGGACGTCTCCCAGAGCGCCGTCGACCTCGCCTGCGCCCCTGGCGGGGCGGCCAACCCGCTGATCGTCTGCGGCGTCGACCCGAACCAGGAGTACACCGTCCCGTCCATCGACCTGCTGCCGATCACCGGGTTGCTGCCCGGCCTGCACCGGGTGGTGGTCAGCGCGCCGGGTTACGAGAGCGGCGCCGTCGACGTGCAGGTTCCGCTGGGGGCGACGGTGGAGGCGCCGCAGCTGGCGCTGTACCCGTCGGCCACCGTGGTCGGAACCATCAACGCCGCGGTGGGCAGCCTGAGCACCGGCCCGGACCTGAGCGTGGTCGACGACCCGGACGAGCCGGTGCCCACCGGCCAGGACTACGCGCACCAGGTCAACTACCGCACCTGCGTGCTGGTGCTGCCGAGCAGCCCGGCGCCGGCCACCGCGCCGACCTGCACCCTGGTGCCGCCGAGCAGCGCCGGTGGCGTGGAGACCTGCGCGCCCAGCCCGGCGGTCGGCAAGTGCTCGCTGACCTCGACCTCTACCGGCTCCTACACCGTGCGCGGCCTGGCGCACGGCACCTACCTGATCTACGTGCACCCGCTCAACCCCGAGTACCGCCCGGTGTCAGGGGCGCAGCTGATCCTGGACCGGGGCGCGACCGGGCGCTATGACGCCAACCTGCACCGGCTGGCCCGGCTGGTGCTGGCGGTGCTGGCGCCCAACACCTCGGGCGGGCTGGTGAACGCCACCGACCCGGTCACGGTCACCGTCACCCCGGCCCCGCTGGCGGCCCAGCCGCTGATCCAGACCGGCGTGGCCGGGCGGGTCCGGATCGTCGCGCTCGGTTCCGGCTCGCACACGGTGGCGGCGTCCCTGAGCGCCTTCAGCGGCACCATGTCGGTGCCGGTGGGTGAGGATCAGGAGGTCAACACCCAGCTGGCGATGACCCAGTCCATCCCACAGCTGATCGGCTGGGTGACCAGCTCCTACACCGGCTCGACGCAGGGGCTGCCCAACGCCGCCGTCACCGTCAGCGGCGTGGTCGCCTACTCCGGCACCACCCCGATCCGGGCCCAGGTCAACGTGATCACCGACTCGCGCGGCTGCTTCGCGGTGACGGCCGACGGCAACGCGCCGACCTCGGGCATGGGGGCGTGCGCGACGAACTTCGCCGACATTCCGCGGGCCAGGTTGGCGCTGGTGGTCGGCCAGGCCGACATCAGCATCACCGCCACCGACTTCAACGCCTACAACGCCACTGCCATGGCGGTGACCACCGGCTCGCTGATCGCGGTCAACCTGGCGCCGACCGCCCGGACGATCTCGGGCTCGGTCACCATCAACCCGGCCGACGCGAGCGTGCACCGCTCGAACGTCAGCATCACCGTCAACCGCAAGGCGACCGGCACCGGCATAGTGGACGTCACGGTGGACGACAACGGCGCGTTGAGCTGGTCTGACTCGGAGTACCCGCAGTCCAACCTGGTCCGTCCGGGCAACTACCAGCTCACCGCCAGCATGACCGGCTACGCCAGCGCCACGGTCAGCTTCACCTGCGCTTTGGGCGTGGACTGCGTGGTTCCTCCGATCGAACTGCGCAAGCTCGGCAGCCTGGAGATCTCCACGGTGGACGGCGCCGCGGCCGCGGTGTCCAACGCGGTCTTCGTGCTGTCCGGCGGCGGTTCCACGCCGGTGACCCAGACCGCGCCGCCGGGCTCGAGCAGTGTCACGTTCGGCAACCTGACCCCGGGCGCGGCGTACAGCGTGCGGATCCAGGCGGCCGGTTATGCCTTCGGCAGCACGGGCGCGGGCATCGCGGTGGCGTGCAGCGACGGCTCCACCAGCATCGCCATAACGGCCGGCGTCCAGGCCAGCTGCGTGGCCACGCTGAACGCCCGCGGAGCGATCGTCGGCACCACCCAGGCGGTGTTCGGCGCCGACATCACCCAGGCGCTGGGCAACGTGCTGCTGACCGCGACCTATTGCGGCGCGAGCGCGACCGCGCTGGCGCACTGCCCGGCCACCGCCGGCACCACCGGCTTCACCGCGATCAGCGGCGCCGACGGCCAGTTCCGGATCACCGGCACCAACTCCCGGGACGGCCTGGCGGCCGGCGGCTGGGTCGTCGACATGTCCGCGTCGGGTTACACCGCCCAGCAGCGGGAGTACTTCCAGGTCAGCACCGGTGACACCGACTCCACCCGGCTGCTCAAACTCAACGCGAACAAGGTGAATCTCAAGGTCGGCATCGCCAACTCGGCCTCGAACGCCAGCGCCGACCTGGTGACCAACGCGACGCTGATCCTGACCTCCAGCGACGGCAGCCAACCGGCGGTCACCCAGACCACGGTGGGAACCGGCAACCTGTACGAGTTCAACACCATCGTGCCGACCACGTACACCTTGCAGATCAGCGGGTCGAACATCGCCACCCTGAACGTGCAGCTCACCGTGTTCGTGGGGGTGGCCAACCAGACGGTCTACGTCCGCACCGACGTCCGGACCAGCAGCATCTCGGGCATCGTGTCGGGCGAGCAGGGCACCAGCCAGGTCGCCAGCCCGCTGGACGGCGTCACCGTGAGCCTGATCAAGATCAGTGACAGCAGCGTCGTCAAGACCACGACCAGCGGTGGCGCGGCCGGCACCGGGTTCTTCGGGTTCAGCCCGGTGACCGACGACTCGTACGTGGTGCGCTTCGCCAAGACCGGCTACGTCACGCTCAACAGCCCGACCTCGGTGAGTGCGGGGCAGAACCCGACGCTGAGCCCGTCGCTGGAGCGGATCAAGAACAACGTGGTGGTCAACTTCACCGCCAGCAACGGCTATCCGGTGGACGGCGCGAAGGCTTACCTGATCGCCAGCCCGCTCACCGGCAACCCGCCGCAGGCGCCGCAGACGCTGACCGGAACGGCGCCGTCCTACACCACCACGTTCAACTCGGTGCCATCCGGCAGCTGGACGATCTGGATCGAGCTGCCCGCCAATCACAACGGCAGGGTGATGTCGACCGGTGGCACGCCGGCCCAGGTGACCGCCGCTTCGCCTTATGCGATAACGGTGTCGGGCACCGGTACCGGGGTGCCCACCACGGCCGGCTTCACGATCGCCGAAGCTCAGCTGGATCTGAAGGTGCTGGCCACCTCGCTGGCGCTGGACACCAACCCGGTGCCGGCGACGGTGTCGCTGACGGTCAGGCAGGGCACCACGACGCTCTACACCGCGGCGTCCTTCCCGACCTCGACGTCGACCGCCAGCAACGTCACCTCGATCTGGGTGGTCCCGTCACTGGCGTACACGCTGACCGCCAATCCGGGGACCAGCCACGGCGTGGGTTGGAGCACTGCGACCCAGTCGGTGACGCCGGCCTCGTCGAGCACGCCGACCTCGGCGGAGGTCGCGCTGAACCAGAAGGGCGGTTCGCTGACTATCACCGTCAAGCAGAAGACCGGGGGCGCGCTGGTCGATGGGGCCACGGTCAGCCTGCTGCCGGCTGACCCGCTGGTCACGCCGCCGCTGGATGACGTCACCAACAACAAGGGCCTGGCCGGGTTCACCCTGCTGCCACCTGGCGAGTACGAGGTGACCGCCACCAAGACGACCACCACCGGGACCGGAGCCGACGAGGTGACCACCACCCAGACCGGCACCGTCACCGTGACGGTGACCGCCTCGACCACCGCTCAGGCGGTCAACGTCACCATCGCCACAGTCACACCCTGAGGTGACTACCGGTCCGGCGCCGGCTGGACGACGGCCGGGCCGCTGGTCACCGACGCTGTCGGCGCTGTCACCGTCGCGCCTTCGGCTTGCTGCGCCGCGTAGAACACCGCCACCACCAGGCCGATCACCACTATCAGCAGCACGAACCTCCGCACTCCGCTACGGCGCTTACGGCGCCGGGCCGGTCCGTGCTCCTGGGTGGACCGCCACGAGCCGGCAGGTGGGGCCGTTCCGGGTGATCGCTGGCTGATCGCGGTGAATCCGTGCCGTTCGTACAGCGCCCGGCGCTGCGGGCTGGAGATCGTGTCGTAGGCGGCCGACAGCTCGGCGGCGTAGCGAATGGCGCCGTCGCGAGTGGCGCGGTTTATCTCCAGTTCGTAGGCCGCCCGGATCCGCTCGTCAGAGGCGTCACGAGGTACGCCCAGGAGTTCGTACGGATCCTTCTCGGCCACCGCCTGACGGTACCAAGGTCGGGTCAGCGGTGTTCGGACCTTCCGGGTCCCGAGCGGTTCAGCGGGTCCGGTAGCGCGCGTAGATCAACCCGCTGTCGAAGGCACGCTCCTCGACCAGCTCGAGATCGAGCCGGACGCCGTCGGGGAAGAACCGCGTGCCGCCGCCGACCACGCTGGTGGTGATGAACAGGTGGTACTCGTCCACCAGGCCGGCCGCGATCGCCTGGGCGGCGAGGTTCGGGCCGTCGACGGTGAGGTCATGATCGGCCGCGGCCTTGAGCTGGCGCACCGCGTCCGGGTCGAAGGCTCGCTCGATCCTGGTCTTCGCGCTCGACACCGACTCCAGCGTCGTGGAGTAGACGATCTTCTGCGCGGCCTGCCAGTCGCGCGCGTACTGCAGGATGTGCGGCGGCTGGTCGGGCTCGGTGTGCGCGGTCTCCCAGTAGACCATCGTCTCGTACATCCGCCGGCCGTAGAGGTACGTGCCGACGGGGCGGAAGAGATCGTTGATGAAGGTGTGCACCTCCGGATCTTCGGCCCCGGTGCCGAGGTCGCCCTCCGCCGCCTTGGCGTAGCCGTCGAGCGAGGTGATCATCGAGTAGATGAGCTTGGCCATTGCGTCTCCTTCTGCTACGAGCGGCTCAGTCTCCCAGCGGTCCTGCGGGCTCTGCCACCCCGCACGACCCGGCACTCCCCGATCGGCAGGACAATCCCAGCATGCGGCAGCCGAGCGAGGACGCGATCACGGCCGTTCTGCGGCGGCTGCCCACGCCCTCGACCGGCGAGCCGAAGCTGGTCTGCGTCGAGGGCCTGGGCGGAGCCGGCAAGACGACGCTGGCCAAGGAGCTGGCAGCGCGGTCCCGCGACCTCACGCTCGTGCACGGCGATGACTTCTACGGCCCCGAAGAGCGCGACTGGCTTTCATGGAGCCCTCGAGAAGGTTACGAGCGATACTTCGACCACCGCCGCCTGGAGCGTGAACTGCTGAGACCGCTCAAGGCAGCCGGGCCCGCGACCTTTCAACGCTATGACTGGGAGACCAACACCCTCGACGGCTGGGTCACCGTCGAGCCGCGCGGCATCGTGCTGGTCGAGGGCGTCTACCTGCTGCGTCGCGAACTGCGCTCCTACTTCGACCTCGCCATCTACGTTGACACTCCACGGGACCTGCGGCAGCAACGCCTGCACGCAAGGGGCGAGAACGACGAGGGCTGGATCGCGCGGTGGGCCGCCGCCGAGGACTACTACGAGCAGGCCGAGCGGCCCGCGCAAGCGGCGGATCTCATCGTCAGGGGATTCTGAGCCGAACCGCGGGTGCTCAGCCGTACGGTTCGGGAATGGTCGCAGCTTGCAGCCGGTCAAGGAACTCGGTCGCGGCTGGCTCGTCCACCCCTCGATCATGCTCGTGCGACCGTGATAGCGGCTCCGAGGGTTAGGATCGCTGACGAGGCGCCGAGCCCGCGCGACCGACTTCCGCCGGGAGACGCGATGGCCACCACCAGTACCGCCGAGCCGTATGTGCCCGACACCGACCGGCTGCCCGACCTGGCCCGGGCAGCCGCCGAGTGCCGTGGCTGCGAGCTGTACCAGGACGCGACCCAGACCGTCTTCGGCCGCGGCCCGGCCGGCGCGGTGATGATGCTGGTCGGCGAGCAGCCCGGCGATGTCGAGGACCAGCGCGGCGAGCCGTTCGTCGGCCCGGCCGGCAAGCTGCTGCACCGGGCGCTGGCCGAGGCTGGCGTCGAGCCCGACCGCACCTACCTGACCAATGCTGTGAAGCACTTCGCGTTCACCATGCGCGGCAGTCGTCGGCTGCACCAGACACCCAAGCGGGGGCATATCGTCGCGTGCCGTCCCTGGCTGGCCGCCGAGCTCGGGTCTGTTCGGCCCAAGGTGTTGGTCGCTCTCGGAGCAACCGCCAGCCAGGCGCTGTTCGGGCCGTCGTTCCGGCTGAGCCAGCATCGCGGTGAGGTGCTGCGCCTTCCTGCCGAGGACCAGTCACCAACCACCGACGTCCTCGACCCGCTGGTGGTCGCGACGATCCACCCGTCGGCGGTGCTGCGCGCCGGAGACAACCGCCAAGCCATGTACGACGGGCTGGTCGAGGACCTTCAGCGCGCCGCCGCTCTTCTCTCCTGAGTCGCGGTGGCTCAGCTGTTGCCGGGCTCGTCCACCCAGTCCTGACCGTCGGGCTGCAGGCTGGCGCTGCCACCGGTGATGGTGGCGATCAGACTGCGCAGGGCGCCGACGCCCTCGGATGCGACCGCCACCGTCAGCACCACCGCCACCCTGCCATAGCCGACCTGGCGAACGGCGATTCCCCTGTTGCGAACGGCCCACTCGAGCTGACCGGCCTGCCCCGGCTCGACCGAGACCCGGAACAGCTCCAGCTGCCGGCGGCGCACCGTCACCGCGTTCTCCAAGGCTGCCGACACCGCGCCGGAATAGGCGCGCACCAACCCGCCGGCCCCGAGCAGGGTGCCACCGAAGTACCGGGTGACCACCGCCGCGACATCAGAAAGCCCCTGCCCGGTAAGCACATTCAGCATCGGCAGCCCAGCAGTGCCGGCCAGCTCACCGTCATCGCTGACCCGCACCAGCGCCTGATTCGGCCCGATCACGAACGCCGAGCAGTGATGGCCGGCGGCGTGGTAGAGCCGGCGGTGCTCGGCCACCAGCTCCAGCGCCGCGGCCTCGTCCGGCACCCGCCGGACGGTGGCCAGGAACCGCGACCGCTTGACTTCCAGTTCGGCGTGCGCGTCACCGGCCAGGGTCAGATAGCCCATCGACAGCGCGTCACTGCCAGGGCTGGGCAGCCAGCAGCACGATCCCGGCGACCAGCACGACGGTGAGCAGCACCAGCAGCCAGATCCACCAGCGATTGGAAGCGTCTTCCAGCGGCTCCATCGGCGGCTCGGGAAGCGGAGCCGGCCGGGGACGTGGCGGCGCCGGCGCCGCGCCGGCCTGCATGGTCAGCCCGCAGCGCACGCACAGCCTCGCGGTCGGCAGGTTCGGCTCGTTGCAGTGCGGGCACGGCGCGGAGGCGATCACCACCCGGCCCAGGGTGCCGGGCAGCCTACGCAGCGCGTCGTCATTGCTGTCCACCGGATCGGTGTGCACCACCTGATCCCGAGCCCAGAACAGCGGAAAGTCACATCGGGCGCAGAAGTCCAGCGCGTCCCGCCTGGTCAGCTCCACCATCGCGGACGCGCTGCATTCCGGGCAGGTGATGGCGACCGGGTGGTGCTGGGCGCTGGTGACCCGGGCCAGCGGCGCCGGGGCGTTGGACGGCTCCGGCGTGATCGAGGCAGCGGGGATCGCCGGCAGCACCTTGGTGGATTCCCCGACCCCGTTCGGGTACCGGCGGGCGATCAGTTCTCGCTCAACCGCCAGCTCGGCGTCCGACAGGCCGGTAGGAGGCGACTCGTCCGGTGACGTCCCGTCCGGCGAGGACTCCACCGGCGAAAACCCCACCGGCGAGGGCTCAACCGGCGAGGCCTTGACCGGCGACGGATCAGCGGGAGGCAGACCGGTCGCGGCGTCGGCGTCCCGGGCCGCGGTCATCGTCGGACCTCCACAGCCGATGACCATACCTGCCGGTCGCCGATCCAGAGCTCGGCGCGGACGTGCGCCGGCACCTCGTCGCGTACCAGGGCCACGAAGTCGCCCTCTTCAAGCCAGCCGGTCGAGGCCACTGTCATCCGGACGAAGGCGGTGTCGGCCGGCGCCTCACCCTCGCGCCAGACCCCGCCACCGTCGACGACCTGGGCGGGACCGCCGCTGGTCATCTCCAGAAACTGCTCCAGGCCGGCCCGGGTGCCACGCCAGCTCATGGTTCGGGCCGAGCTGCGCACGATCATCCGCTGCAGTTCACGAGGCAGCGACGGATCGACCGAGTCGACGCCGATCCAGGAACCCATCCAGCGCACCATCGCATCGGGCGCGACCGTCGGGTCGACCACGTTCTCGATATTGTCCGCGCCCTCCAGCAGGGTGTCGCCGAGTTCCTGGAACAGCGACAGGAACTTGACGAAGAACTTGCTGTCGAGCATCCCGACCGGCATCTGGTTGAGCAGCCACTGCGGATTGCGCGGCGGCCGGTGCCGGGTGCGTCCCGAGTCCGGCAGCGACCGGCTGGCGCGGGCGACCGCGCCGCTGCCGGCGCCGCCGGTCATCACCGCGTCGGCGCCGCTGAACGGCTCGATGCTCATCAGCGCCGCCTGACCGGCTTGCGAGGCGCCGACGAGTAGCAGTTTTGCTTGCCCTGACGCGCGAAACCGCTACGTGTCCGACACGCTGCCAGCTTATTCGTCAGCGTAGCCATCAGCGCACTACCACCTGGTGCTTTGCCGACAGGAAAAGGGAATGCGGCTTCAGCCGGATGGTGTCGCGGCCGCTGCCCAGTCGCCGTCCGGTGCGCAGGTCGTACTCGAACAGCAGCAGCTCCTCGACCCGCTCGACGCCTTCCACCGATTCCAGCAGCTGCGCCACCACCGAGCTGTTCAGATCGGTGTCGAACATCCAGCCGATCCCCTCGGCGCCGCCGGTGAGCGGGTTGATGTAGCGGGTCAGCACGTCGATGGCCCGTTGCCGCACCAGCGGGGCCGGCCGCCCCGGCGGGGTGTGCACCAGGGCGACCACGCTGACGCCCTGGTAGTACGGCGTGCCGATTTCGACGGCGGTGCCGACCAGCCGGTGCTCGTCGAGGTGCTCGCTGATCTGGCGCAGCAGCGGAACCGAGATCGCGAAGTCGTCCAGCTCGTGCTGGCGCGGGTCACTGCGGACCTGCGGAACCACCAGCATCCGGACCGGGCCGGTGCCGGCCGCCGCCGGCAGGCAGCGCGCCCGGGCCACCTCGATCGAGGCCTCCTGGGTCAGCCGCTCGAAATCGCCGGCGGTGACGGCCCGCTGGCCGGTGCGCAGGGTCAGCGGCCCGCGCACCTTCGCCTCGGCCACCGTCTCGGGGTCGACCCCGCCGGTAGCCGGATGCCGGTTGCTGACCCCGGCGATGTAGGGCACCGTCGAGCGCAGAACGCTGAGGGTCCGGGCGCCGACGTTGCCGCTGGCGCCGCCGCCGTGCCGGTAGCCGGTCACCGTGATCTCGCTGCCGTCGCGCGGGATGTGCCCGTGCTGGCGGACGACTCCGTTGGCGTAACGCACCCGCGGGCCGAACTTGATGACCCCGCCGCCGCTCTCCCAGAGGTAGTGCAGGTCATCGGGGCCGGACCGGGTGAAGTCATCGACCTCCTGCCACTCGGTCCGCACGTTGCGGTCTATCACCACGACGCGCTCCTCCTCGGTACGGGGCAGCACCGGCGCGCGGCTCACGACGAAGGACTGGGCCGGCGTGCCGTCGCTGCGGCCGAGCACCTCACCGGACGCGTGCTCGGCGTGCTCAGCCGCGACCGTGCCACCGATCGCCGCGACGGTCAGCGAGCCGATCCGGGGCGAGGCCTGGTAGGAGGGCTGGCCCGGCCGGGGCGCGATCAGCCGTGCCCGCAGCCAGTACGCGCCGTTGCCGGCCATCGTGAGCATCTGATGCCGCATCGGGATCAGCAGCTCGATCTCGCCGGCCCGGTTCAACCCACCGGTGGTGTCGCCGTGCACCAGTGCCGGGATCCAGGACTCGCCGCTCCAGATCTCCCATACCAGTGGCGGGTTTCGAGGATCGACCCCGATGCCTTCGGCGTCGGCGGCGACCGTCAGGCGGATCGCCAGGCCGGCCAGGCTCTGGGTGAAGCCGAGGTAGAACGCGTCCCCGACCGCCAGCGGGGTGGAGGCGAAACAGGTGGCGGCGACGTTCGGGTAGCGCAGGTCGTCCCACACGTCGGTGATCCGGTCGTCGCCCGCGGTGCTGGTCAGCGCTCCCCGCAACACCGGCGGCGCGATCACCAGTTCGGTGCTGGTGGTGAAGATGACGGCTTCGCGGGCGGCATTGGCGGCCGTGGTGCTCAGCGCGGTGGTCACCTGGGTGCCCTGCGGCACCGCGATCGGCTGATCCAGCGGCGCTGACAGCCAGAACGTCAGATCGGCATGGGCGACCGAGGGCGGGAACGGCTCGATGCCGACCAGGTTCAAAAAGTGCACGTAGAGCCGTTCGGGCACCTGGTTGAGCCGGAACAGCACCATCTCGCTCATCCACGCGAACAGCTCGATCAACGCCACACCCGGATCGGACAGGTTGTGGTTGGTCCATTCCGGGCAGAACCGCGGGATGAGCCGCTTCGCTTCGTCGACGATGTCCTGGAAGGACCGGTCATCGAGATTGGGTGCGGGCAGAGGCATCAGGCGGGCTCGCTATTCTCACGCTGGTTCACGAGTGAGGACGAGATCACGCTGCGGTTGCTCATGATTCGGACTCGTGCGGGATGACGTAGAACGGGTACACCAGGTTGCGCCGGTCGTTGGTCACCCGCACCCGGTAGATGATGGTGATCCGGATCAGGGCCGAGTCGTCGGGGTCGATGGAGGGCTGCACGTCCTCGACGAGAATCCGGGGCTCCCAGCGTGCCAGCGCGTCCCGGACCGCCTCGGCGATCAGGCCCAGCAGGTTCGCGGTGACCGGCTCGAACAGCAGGTCCCAGATCCGGCAGCCGAACTCCGGTCGCATCAGGCGCTCGCCGGGGGCGGTGAGCAGCACCATCCGGATCGAGCGGTCGAGGTCCTCGGCGCCGTCGGTCAGCTTGATCGAGCCGGTGTGGTCGATCTCCAGCGGCCAGCTGAAGCCCCGGCCGACGAAGGACCCGTCGGACTGGGCGAGGTCGGCTCGCCTGGTCGGGCTGTAGTCGTTCATCAGTTGATCGCCACCATCGCACCTTTGAGAGTGAGCGGGCCGCTCGCCTCGACGCTTGTCGTGCCCTGTCCCTTGATCGCCACCATCGAACCCTGCATGGCCAGTTGGCCCTGGCTGGTCACGCCCACCTTGGAGTTGCCTTTCAGCGCCAGCTCGGTCTGGGCCTCGATCGTCACCTTGTTGCCCTTGATGGTGACGTTCTGGCTGGCGTCTATCTCGAACGAGGCCGAACCGGCCTTGATCGAGATCGGCTTGCCGCCGGCCACTTCGATGTCGAGCTTGTCGGCGCCCAGCCGGATCTTGTGGGTGGCAGTGCTCAGCTGCAGCAGCAGGTGCTGGGTCGCCGGGTCGCTGCCGTCGGACAGCTCGATGACATGGCCGAGCCGCGAGGTGATCCGCCGGGTCTGCACCTGCCCGGACTTCACCCCCCACTCCGGCAGCACGTTCTTGCCGCTGAACAGCCCGCCCAGCACCACCGGCTGGCGCGGGTCGCCACCCTCGAAGGCCACCAGCACCTCGTCATTGACCTCGGGCTGAAAGACCATGCCGCGCTTGTTGCCGGCGCCCAGGGTGACGATCCGGGCCCACGGCCCCTCGATCTCGGAGCTGACCGCGGGGTACTTCAGCTTGACCCGGCCGGCCTTGTCCGGGTCATCGACGTTGGTGACCACCCCGACCACCAACCCCGGAACGTTGAAGCTGCCGGTCCTGCGGCTCCCGCTGAGGGTGTCGGTCAGACCGGTCCGGCTGCGATCACCGGCGATGAACTGGGTGCGGAACCCCCTTCGGTCATACCGGTGATCTACTTCGGTCAGGTGGTACTTGCCCGAGGTCGGGCCGGCATTCGTGATGGTGATCGCGACACCCGGCTTCAGCTTGTCACTGACCATCGAGGTGCCCCGGGCCTCCACCGTGCCGGCCGCCCACTGGGACCGGTACGCGCCGCCGGCCGCGGCCGCCTCGGTCTGGCTCATCGGCGTCAGGCTGCCGGTCACCACCGGCGCCTCGCCGAGCGGGCTGCTGCTGCCCAGAAAGGGTTGGACGAAATCCGAGGACGGCAGCACCGAGGACTGGGCCGCGCCGCCCTGTCCCACGATCGAGGTCTGGGTGGCGTTGTCCCAGCCGACCACCTGCGCCTTGGTGGGCAGCAGGCCCGAAGCGGAGACCGAGAACTCCTGCAGGTCCTTGCCCAGCTCCAGGGCGAGCACCGGGCCGGCGCTGCTCGGCGCCGCGAAGTGCAACGTGCTGCCCTCGACCCACCAGTCATAGCCCATCCGGGAGGCCAGCTCGTCGAGAAAGG
Organism: Jatrophihabitans sp.; assembly: GCA_036389035.1. Lineage (NCBI taxonomy): Bacteria > Bacillati > Actinomycetota > Actinomycetes > Jatrophihabitantales > Jatrophihabitantaceae > Jatrophihabitans > Jatrophihabitans sp. The sequence continues at coordinate 136,847 of DASVQQ010000010.1, read as the reverse complement.
CCAGATCGGAATCGGCTTGCAGGACGTAGGGGTGCACCTCCTGGGTGGAGCTGACGTCGGCCGTCAGCCCCGCGCCGCTGGCCAGCTGGCTGACGATGTCGGAGAAGGTCATGTTCAGGTAGGTCTTGACCTTGCTGCCACGGGTGAGCTTGTGCGCGGCGTCGTCGATGACCACCACCAGATCGGGGTGGTCGCCTTCCTGCTGCTGCAGGCTCATTCCGGTGACGGTGCCGCTCATCAGCGCACCGGCCTGGTACACCCCGATGTCCACCTTCTTGCCGATGCTGAAGAAACCGCTGGAGGAGACCGAGTACCCGACATCGGCGAAGCGCAGGGTGGCCCGTCCGGGCAGCCGCAGGCTGCGCTGCACCCGAACCGACACCAGGTGCTGCAGGACGGTGTCCGACAGCGGCGAGCCGGCCACCTTCACGGTCGGGCTGAGCCCTTCGAACCCTGTCATCCGTGCTCGATCCGGGGCACCGACAGCAACGCGCCGGGACGCATCGCCAGCGGGTCCTCGATGTTGTTGGCCGAGGCCAGTGATCGCCAGCGGGTCGAGTCCCCGTAGTAGCGAGCGGCGATCCGGTCCAGCGTCTCACCCGGCTGCACCCGGTGCACCCGGTGCGGTCGCGGCGTACCCGACGTCGGGTTCTGCGGTCCGAAGGCCTGGGACTCCTCGTACTGCTGCATGGTCAGGCCCATCCGGGCCCGCAACGGGACGCCGGACGCGGAGAAGTAGGTGAAGACCAGCTGCAGGTCGGTGACCACCGCCTTGAACGAGTGCAGATCACCCCAGTGGAAGATGACGAACGGCGGCCGGGCGTTGTGGGTGGTCTCGTCCGAGCCGGGCAGCGAGGTGTCGACGTCCATCAGCTTGAGGATGGCGCCGGTGTGCTTGGTGACCGCCGTCCCGTCGGCCGTGGTGTCGAAGACGAGTTCGACCTGCATCCAGCCCGACTGCGCGCCGGCATAGCGCAACCGTGAGACGCCCTTGCCGGGCATCGGTTCTGAGGCCCAGTTGTTGCGGCGGCCCACCGAGATCTGGCTCGGGTTGAACAGGCAGGGAATCCGCTGACCGCCCTCGATCTCCAGGAATGCCTTTTCCAACTCGGCCATCAGAACACCTCCGGCAGGTGGCGACGCCCTCGCCGCTCGAGGTCATCGGTGATGCGCTGCTCCAGTTTCGCAACGATGCGGTCGATCAGCTCGTCGAAATCGCGGGATCGCATCGCCGGACTTATCGAGTCCTCGTCCGGTTCGAAGCCGGTGAACCGCGGTTCGCCTCCAGACTCGTGCAGCCGCCGGACGGCGGCCGGCTCGTCCGGGCCATGAGCGTGCATGCGTTGTGGGCGGTTCTCGAACATGCCGACACTTCCTGACTGGACGGAATCCGGATGGGATGCCGGACCGGCCGCGCCCGGACTGCGCAGCAGGCTTCGAAACAGCGAATGGGCCGCCCCCGACAGCGAGCGCCGGATCACCGGCCCGTCGATCTCGACGCCGCCATCGCCGCCGTTAGGGGCCGGCCTGCTCTGGCTGGTCGGCATCGCCGGACGATCGCGCCGCCCGACTTGCGGCACTGCCGGGCCTCCGGAGGCCGGCGTCAGCTCAGCGGGCCGGATGCTGACCCGGGGTGGCGCCACCACCATGCTGCGCTGGACGAAAGCTCCCAGCTGGCCGGCGGCGCCGGTGTCGCCTCGGCCGGCTGCCGAGGCTGCCAGGCCGCCCGGTAGCCGGCTCGACGAGGCCGGTCCGGCTGGGGTGGCTGCCGCCCCGGTTGAGCCGCTGGCGGCCGGTGCTGTGCCGCCGGCAGCCGGTGTTGAGCCCCTGGCAGCCGGTGTTGAGCCCCTGGCGGCCGGTGCTGGTGCTGAGCCAGGTGTTGCCAGTGCTGAGCCGCTGGCCGCAGCGACCGGGCGCTGCGCGTGCAGTGCCGCTGCCCGGATCGTCGAGGGCAGCCCGGTGGATCGGCGGATCGCCGGCAGCGGTGCTGACCGGCTGGCGGCAACTGCCGGACCGCTCAATTGGCTGGCGGCGATTGCGCTGCCACTGCCAGGGAAATGGGCGAGCCGGCGGGCTGATGCCGCCCCGGTGCTGGCCGGCCGGCCGGGGACGGCCGAGTAGTCATTGGCGCCTGATCGCGCCGGCTGCTGCGCCGTGGCCGCTGCTCCTGCTGGCGCGTAATGCGGCCGGACGCTGCCCGTGGACTGCCGGCGGACCGTGGCGTCCAGAGGGGATTGGTGTCGCAGCGCGAACTGACTGGTCCGGGACGTGGCCGGCTGGCCAGCCGGATCACCGGCGGCCAACTGCCTGTGCACACCGCGCAACGCGACTGGCAGCGCAGCCGATTCGCCGTTCGCGGTACCCGGAATGATGGCTCGCAACACCCGCGAGCTGGCGGGCAGCCTGGTGGCAGCGCGGGTCGGGTCGGGCGGCGGGCTATCGATAGCCCCACTGGTGGCCGGCATCCGCTGGATAGAACCGGCCGTCGTGCCGGCAGCCTGGGTCCGGCTGGCAACGCCCGGAACCAACCCGCTGGCGTTTCCACCGCTACTGCTGGGTCGGAACCCGCCGGGGCTGCCGCTTTCGATACTCTGCCGGCTCGACGTGGTGGTGTCGGAGGCAGTCGGGGCGACCGATCGGCCGGACCCGGTAGGTGGAGCCATAGTGCGCCGTGCCACGCCGGTCGTCGGCGCCAGTTCAGCCGAGGATCGCGCGGTGGCCAGTCCCAGCGCCTGACCGCGGGCGCCGAGGCCGGTAGTGCCGGGTCCGCTGGCTGCAGGTCCTGCAGCGGCCGGTCCGGCAGCGGTTGCTCCGGCGCCGGCGTGAGCCGGCTGCCCGGGCGCTGCGGTTGCCGGTCCGGCCGCGGTGACCGACCGAACGGACGCCGTGCCGGCGCCGGCCGCTGCCGGTCCAGAGCCGAATGATCCAGCCAAGCCGCCTGGACGAGCAATGCCACCAGGGCGTACCGCGCTGCCCGGACCAATCGCGGGCCGCAGTTGCACCGAACGGCGGATGACCGAGGGCAGCTGGCTACGGCCGGCCGCTGGCATCGGGCCGGAGTGCAGAGCCGACGGGATCGACGCCAGCGCAGACAGCCCTGCCAGCCGCTGGCCTGCCGGTTGACCAGCTGTCACGGCTGTGACCGGGCCGGGCGCTGGACGGCTGACCGAGCCGAGGTGCCCGGAGGCGCCGGCCGCGATCGGCTGGCCAGTGCTGGCGGTGATGTGTTCCCGGGCGGGTAGTGCGACCGAGCGCCTGATCGGTTGCCGCAGGCTGGCCAGTCCTAACGGCCGGCCGGACGCCGGCGAGCCGAGGGCGGGTTCGCCGGCGCGCGGAACTCGGGCGCCGGCCGCGATGCGGGTGGGAGCAGTCGAGGCGCCGAGTGTTGGCGCCAGTTCGGGTGCGGCGTGCCTCGGCTGCGCTGAGCTATCCCGAGGCGCTGGGCTGGGTGCAGCCGAATCCGCTGTTGATCGTGCTGCATTCCCTAGGACAGCCGGGGTGGGGTCGGCCTTCGGCGTGAAGGCGGCAGCCGAGCCGGGATTCGTGGGGCTGGCCGCGTCGCCGGCCAGCGTGCGCCGGATCGAGGCCGAGTCAGCCGCCGCCGAAGAGTGCGCACCACTACCCATCTGCGGCTGGGATGCGGCCCCGCCGTGGCTGGGCTGGCTGGATCGGTTCGATTGACTCGACGGACTCAGCTGGCTCGACTGATTCAGTTGGCTTGGCTGGCTCGACTGATTCGACCGGCTGGAATCGGAACTGCTCGGTCGGCCGGGTTGACTGGGCTGAGCCGATCCAGCGGGCTGGGCCTGCTGAACGTACTGATGTGCCTGACGTGGCTGAGTCGACCGGCTGCCGTTACGTGGATCGCTCGCGGTGCCGGCTGGGACCGGCAGGCCCTGCTGGCTGGACTGGGCAGTCGGCTGGATCCGCCCGGGCCGGACCGACGCCGGCCGCGGCGCGGTAGAGACGGCCGTCGGAATGCCGACAGCGCGCCGCAGGGTGCCGGCGCGAGCCGACGGCAACGGTTCGGCGGGGCCGGCGGCCGATGACCGATCGGCTATCAGCCGCCGGCGTAGCGGAGACGCGGCGATGGCGCCGGCTGACCCACCGGCACCCGAGGTAGCCGCGGAAGCCCTACCACTGACCGGCACGGGCGCAACCGAAATTCCGTCGCCGGATGCCTGCGAACCAGTCGAGGTACTGGCAGCTATCGAGTCGGTGAACCCACCGGCACTGGATGAAACCGAAGCCGACGAAGACGAAGCCGACCCCGCAGCCGAGCTCGACGAAGTCGGCCCCGCTGTTGAAGCCGCAGCTGATTCCGAAGCCGGCGAAGTAGCGATCCGCCGAGCCACTGCCGCAGTCAGGCTGGCCACCCGGCCTACCTGGCGGCGAACCGCGCCTTCAGACGGAGCAGGCGCGGATCGAGCAGGCACAGCCGCAGCAGGCGCAGACCCAGTAGACGCAGACGATCCAGACGCGGACGTAGCAAGCGCAGACGATCCAGACGCGGACGCAGCAAGCGCTGACGGTCCAGACGCGGATCGATCAGGCACAGCCGCAGCAGACGCCGACGCTCCAACGGAATTGCCCGCTGCAGGCGCCGGGGCGGGCACCGGCGCAGCCTTGATCGACGCGGTCCGGCGCAGGGCTGAGCTCACCGGCGAACCTGCGGCTGTCGAACCTGCCATGCCGCGACGAGGCGCCGGTGGTTGCTCCGGCTGCGCGCGGCGGATGGCCAGCGCGCGGCGCAGCGCCGTCACCGGACCCGGCGCGGACAGCGACGCCGCGGGCGTCGCCCTGCCGGTGCCCGGCGCCGGCCGCGACCCGGGCAGGGGCTGGCCGCTCGCATTGGAAGAGGGTGCAAGCGCGCTGGCTGCCGTCGAATGAGAAGCCGCTGACGGGTTCCGGCCGGCTGACGGGTTCCGGCCCGCTGATCCAGCCGGTGAGTCCTGCCGCGCCACCCCGGCATGCTCAGCAGCCGATGGGCGCAAGGCCGCGGTTGCCCTGGCCACTGACCGCCGAAGCGTGGCGGCAACCCCCGCGCCGCTTTGCTGGGAGACGGCGCCTGCGCTCGCGGCTCGCGCAGGTGTCGAGTCACCGCTCCCGGTGGAATTTCCCGGCGGGGCCGACCCCGAGCCGGTCGAAGACGGTGGCGCCTGCCGAGGGGCGCGCAGCCGGCGCTGCTCGTGCGAGCTGGTCATCGGCCCGGCGGCGGTGACTTCTTCCATCCGGCGCACCGGGATTGCCGTCGACACCAGGGCGCCGGCGATGGTGCCGGGTGAACGCGGCTGGTCGTCGGTGGGAACCTGCCTGGCCGCTCGGGCCAGGCCGCGAGGCGGCAGGACCGAACTCGGCGAGGCGCCGGAATCCTGTTGTGGCTCAGCCTGACCCGGGGTCCACCAGCGTGGCGGGCGGACTTCGGCCTGGCCGAGCGAGCGGGCCGGCACCGTGGCTGCGGCGGCCAGCGCCCGGCGGACCGCGACCGGACGGGCAGTGGCGGCGGCGAACCGGGCCGAGGACTCGGCGACGAGTCCCATACTGGCCGGCCGTGGCATCGTCGCCGGCCGGCCGGGACGGCGCAGCCGCTGAGCGGCGGCCCGGCCCAGCGCCGTCGGGTCCACCTCGCCGGCCGGAAACGCCTCGGTGCTCATAGGTTCTTCGATCGGAAGCCGTGATGGACGACCTCGAGTTGTTCCTGCAGCGCCTCGTTGCTACCCGAGCTGAATTCCGGCCCGCTCCAGCGCACCGGGTAGACCCCGTCGAACTCCCAGGCCCGCAGCCGGGTGCCCTCGGCATCGAGCACGGTGACCGCGCCGGTGCACCGGGTGAGCTTGTTCCCGTTTCCGGCGAAGCCCTCGCCGCTGGACTTGCTCATCCAGTTGAACAAGGCATCGCTCTGCGTGATGCCGCGCTTGAAGATCAGGTGCGGCCAGGTCATCCGGCCCGGCATCTGGTGCACGTAGCCGTTCTGGCCGCCTTCATGGATCTCTTCGATCGTCATGTTCACCGACAGGCCGCTGACCTCGGTGAAGTACCCGATCTCGACGCCGTCCACCTCGAAGACGAAGTAGGAGTTGATGGCAGGTTCGGAGAAGCCGTTAGGCATATTCGCGCACCGCCTGCCATGCCCGGTCGTTGAAAGAGGCCACCGCGCGCACCATCCGCACCCGGTCGAGATGTTCCAGATCCAGCAGGTCGTCCAGTGACCAGTGCAGGTGATAGGCCAGGTACGCGATCTCTTGCCAGAGCGCGTCGGACGGGTACCGCATCATGCCGCTCACTTGCCGCGCGGAATCTCCTCGATGGCGCCGCGCCGGGGCGAGGTCCGCTCCGCCGGCTCACCGAACGAGCTGGGATCGCCGTACGAGCCGTAGGCGACAGCACCGTTGGACTGCCCGGCCTGCGGGTACCCCTGCGGTTGCGCCGGTTCCGGCTCCGGCGCGAATTCCTGCGACTGCGCCGGTTCCTGCGGTTGCACGATGACCGGCGGGGCCGCCGGCGCCGAACGGCTCTGACCCAGCAACGGCGGCCCTTCGGACTGAGCACGCAGCAGTTGCTCGTACTCCTCCTGGTTGCCGAAGTTGATGACTCCGTAGAAATCCTGCAGGAAGGCAAGGTCGATCGCGAACAGGCCCTCGATCTCGTGGCTGCTGATCAGCTCGACGGTGCCCAGCTTCTCCACCACCCGGGCCAGCACCAGCACGGTCAACCGTGGGTCGTCCGGACCGGACACCGTCGGGTCGCGCAGCGGTTCGAGTTCGTCCCGCGCGGTCGCCAGCCGCATCCGGCCTTCTTTGTGCAGCGTTCCTGCCGCGTCGACGTAACCACGCGGCAGGACGAACGGATAGCTGGTTTGCAAACTCACTTAATACGCTCGAGACGCTCGATTACCAGGGTGATCGTCTCCTTCACCGGGTCGTTTGACTCGGTGCTGACCGCGTCGGTGCCGATCTTGCTCGGCCAGCCGTTGAAGAAGTTGAACCGGCCGACCTCGGTCAGGGCGGTGTCGAAGAAGACGATCGAGCCATTCTTGCGGCTGCCGGCCCGGTCGGTGCCCTTGAAGCCCGACTCACGAACTGCCTTGAACCACTTCCAGATCGGGTCGTCCATCGCGCTCATCGGCGCCATCCGGGTCATGGAGATGTCGGGAACCTTCAGCGAGGTTCCCAGCGTCTTGACCGACTGCTTCTTGCCGTCCTTGCCGTTCTGCTGGATCGTCACGACGTCGAGTTCCATGTCGAGCCCCGAGACGCCGGACAGCACCAGCTTCTCGCCGTCGATCTCGAGATAGAAGTTCTGGGCGACGATCGGATCGGTGTTGATCAAGTCGTTGGGCATTAATGCTCCTAGCTAACCAAAGAAAACTGGGGATTGTTGAGGGGTGGCCGAGCGATCAGCTGGCGCCTTGCTTCTGCTGGCTGATCCGGAAGACCACGAACTCGGCCGGCTTGACCGGAGCGATACCCACCTCGACCACGAGCTTGCCCTCGTCGATCGACTCCGGCGGGTTGGTCTCGGCGTCGCACTTGACGTAGAACGCCTGGTCGGCGGTCGCGCCGAACAGCGCGCCGGCTGACCACAGGCCACGCAGGAAGCCGTTGAGGGTCCGCTTGACGCCCTCCCACAGGGTCATGTCGTTGGGCTCGAACACCGCCCACTGGGTGCCTTCGAGGATCGTCGACTCGACCATGTTGAACAGCCGCCGGACGTTGATGTAGCGCCAGTCACTGTCCGAGGCCAGCGTGCGAGCGCCCCAGATCCGGATTCCCCTTGTTCCGAAAGGCCTGATGCAGTTGATGCCGATCGGGTTGAGCAGTGACTGCTCGTTCTGGGTGACGGTGCGCTCGAGGTCCAGCACGCCACGGATGGTGTCGTTGGCCGGGGCCTTCCAGACACCGCGGGTGTCATCGGTGCGAGCCCAGACGCCGGCGATGTGACCCGAGGGCGGCATGAAGATCTCGGTGTTGCCGTTGGAGCCGGTCGGGTTGTCGACCTTGATCCAGGGGTAGTACAGCGCGGCGTAGGCGGAGTCATACATCGCCACCTCCGAGCGCCAGTCCTTGATCTCCTGCGGGTTGAACCCGGGCGGCGCGTCCAGGATCGCCATCCGGTTGCCGTTCTGCTCGCAGTGCGAGATCAGCGCGGTCTGCACCGAGCGCCAGAGGTTCAGGTCCAGCTTGCCGTCGACGCCGGTGGCCGCGGTGATCAGGTCGGGCACCACCACCATGGTGACGTCGTCGGCGACGGCCAGGCCGTTGATGCCGTTGCGGGCCGACTCGGAGCCGGCGAACTGGCGGCCGCTGACCGGAACCGGCTTGGGCGCCGCGGTCTTGAGCGGGTAGTGGCCCGGCTTGAGAATGTCGAGCTGCCCGCTCAGATCGGCTTTGGCGTCCAGGGCAACGGTGACCTTGATCTTGGTGGAGGTCTTGTTGACCACGGTGGCGACGTTGGCGTCGCCGGAGCCGAAGGTGAGGTGCGGGAAGCTCTCGACCACCTTGCCGCCCTCGATCACCGACAGCGTGAACGGCGACGGGTCCGAGTCGGGCGCGCCCTTCGGCGGCTCCTCGCTGTCGATCTGGACGCTCAGCAGCGCGTCCGGGATGACGCTCTCGATCGACAGCGGCTTGCCCAGTGAGCGGTCGGCCGCGACCAGCTCGGCTCGGGCCGGCTCACCGGCGGGCTCGGCGTTCGGGATCCGGCAGATGTAGGCGATGCTTCCGCCGTTGGCGAAGTAGCCGTAGACCGACAGCGGCAACATGCAGCCCTGGCTGAAACCGCCATAGAGCTTCTCGAACTGGGACCAGCTGGTGACCAGGCGCGGCGCGACGCCGGCCGGGTCGTTGACGGGGTCGTCATCGGGGGCCCGTTGGGTGAATCCCACGAAGGCGGCGATGGCGGTCGGCGCGGCGGAAAGGACCTTCTGCGAAGAGGGGACCTCTTCGACATAGACGCCGGGCGCGGTGTACGTAGGCACGGAGGCAGCTCCAAAGAAGTGATGCGGTTTTGGCCCCCGTGCCAAAGATCGTTGGAAGGTTAGCCCACCGTGTACAGCCCGTGTAAGCATTTAAAGTAATGAATTACTTACTCTGGGTTACAAGTTGGTTAAGGGAGTTGACTCTTGCCCGGAAAGTCCTAGTTCATCCAGCGGTAGTGCGGAGCGCTCCCGGCATGGTGATGGTGATTACGCCACCGAAGGAGCACACGCAGGTGGAGCCGGCGACCAGCGCGGGCTTACCGCCGATGGTGGTGCGGGGCGCGGTAGGGATCCAGGTGCCGGCGATCGCGGGCACGCACGGCATCGGGGTCAGCACCCCCAGCGCGGCGGCGGTCGCCGCCGCGACGGTCGGGTTGGCGATGCTGGAGCACATCCCGAACGGCGCGATGTTGACCATCGGAATCATGTCGGCGATCGCCGCGGCCGGCCGCCCCTCGATGGTCACCCTGCTCATCGGCAGGACGTTGAGGGTGGTCGGCGCCAGGCCGAAGGAGCACTGCAACAACGCGCCCGTGGTCACCGATTGACTGCCCATCAGCTGGCCTTTCCGTGCTAGCGCTTGGAGTTCTTCACCGAGGCGGTGAGCTGCTGACCGGTGGTGGTGACGAAACACAGCACGTTGCGGTCCTTCTGCTGCTCCCAGCCACGCGCCGAGGGCAGCAGGTAGGTGAAGAAGTAGGAGGAGTCGAGGTAGTCCTTGCCGACATAGCCGCTGTACTCCTGCGCGCAGGCGCCGTCGGCGAACGACTTCAGGGCGGCGTCACCCGGATAGGCCGAGACCTCGCTGCCGTCCTTGCTCGCGAACGGCACGCTGGCGTAGGACTCCTGGGTGTGCGGCTGGTCGCAGGGCACCGCGTGGAGCCTGCTCAGTTCGGATTTCACCGTGCTCGGCGGGTTGAAGCACTGGCCCGGCTTTATGTCGAAGACCGACACCGCGGCCTTCTCCGACTTCGAGTCGCCGAACAAACCACATCCGCTGACCAGCACCGCAACCGTCGCCGCGATCAGAGCTGCGCTCGGGCGGGCACGGCGAGCGGCGGCCGGAGCTGACTTGGGCACTGCGGGTTCACCGTCCAACGAGTCGCCTACCTGACAAGCCCCCGCTTGAGCGCCGAGATTACACGCCGGCGCCGGGCGCCGGCGGCTCATCGCGGCACTCCGGGTCGGCGGCGGCCCTGGCTCGGGTCGCGGCGTTGAAGGCCGATCACGACTGACGTAGCTTGACAACAGGTTGAAAAGCCAGCCGATCCTTCTTCCGGAGGACGAGCATGGCCGACTTTCTGACCAGCGCTGACGTCGCGGCTCCCGCCGACGAGCTCTTTGACTACCTGTCCCAGGTCGAGAACCTGCCCAACTACTTCGAGCGGATGACCTCGGCCACCGACAACGGGGACGGCACCATCTCGGTCTCGGCCGACCTCGGCGACCGGGTGGTCGAGGGCGAGGCCTGGTTCGAGGTCGATCACGCGGCCCGGACGCTGTCCTGGGGTTCGGAAGGCCCGAACGACTACTCGGGGCAGCTGCAGGTCACCGGTGACGAAACGTCGGTGGTCGAGGTCACCCTGCGGACCGAGCGGGTCGGCGGCGATGAGATCCAGGAGGGTTTGGAGCACACGGTTGCCGCCATCAAGCTCATAATGGAAAGTCGCTGAGCGCGCCCTGGCCCGCTCGTCGTCGTGACCCGCCGGTACTTCCCACCGCCTGAAGGAGAAATCCCCGCCGATGCCCGCCAGCCCCGCCACGGCTGCTGACCCCAAGGCCAAGCCAGCCGGGCCTGGCGGTGGGAAGAAGCGGGCCGCCAAACCCGCCGACGCCGCCGCGGCCAAGCCGATGTCCGTCGCCGAGGTCGACGAGTTGCACGCCGACGCGCAGAAGTGCGCCGAGGTGGCCGGCCTGATCTACGTGGCCGGCGAGGAGCCGGGCATGCGCAGGATCCGGCGCGGAAAGGGCTTCAGCTACCTCGACCACCTTCAGCAACCGCTGACCGACGCCGAGGTCAAAGCCCGGATCACCCAGCTGGCGATCCCGCCGGCCTGGCAGAAGGTGTGGATCTGCCCCAACGCCGACGGCCACATCCTGGCCACCGGCCAGGACGACAAGGGCCGCAAGCAGTACATCTACCACCCGAAGTGGCGCGCGATCCGCGACATGTTGAACTTCTACCGGCTGATCCTGTTCGCCAACCACCTGGCCGAGATCCGCGAGCACACCGCCCGCCAGCTGCGCCGGCGCACCTTCGACCGGGATCGGATGCTGGCCGCGATGATCCGCGTCATCGACCTGACCAACATCCGGATCGGCAACGAGGTCTACGCCGAGGAGAACGACAGCTACGGGCTCACCACGCTCACCCGCAAGCACGTCCGGGTGTCCGGTGACCAGGTGAGCTTCACCTTCCCCGCCAAGTCGGGCAAGCCCTGGGACGACACGATCAACGACCCGGGAGTGGCCCGGGTGGTGCAGCAGCTGCTCACCCAGCGCGGGCGGCGGCTGTTCAGCCTGGACGGCAAGCCGGTGAGCTCCGACGAGCTCAACCAGTTGCTGTTCAGCCTGACCGGCGAGCACATCACCGCCAAGAACTTTCGCACCTGGGGCGGCACCCTGGCCGCCTTCACCTACCTGAAGAACCGGCTGGACAGCGAGCGCTCGGCAGAGAAGGTGGTGATCGAGGCCATCGACGAGGCCGCCGAGGCGCTGGGGAACACCCGCACCGTGGCCCGGGCGCACTACGTGCACCCCCACGTCCTGGAGACCTATACCGAGCACACCTTCGGCGACTACCTGGCCCAGGCCAAGCCCCGGCCGATCTCGGGCCTGCACCCGGACGAGCAGCAGCTGGCCGCGTTCCTCCTCGAGCTGTTCGAGGCGGAGTTCTCGCTGCTGTCGACCCGAAGCTGACCGCGTGGTTGAGCCCACAGCCGCCCGTGGCGGTCCGGCCCGCGTGGTAGAACTCTGCCGGTGAGCCAATCCAGATCCGCGTGGACCGAGGCCGGCCCGCAGGATCTGGGCGGTGGGGTGCACCGGATCGCGCTGCCGCTGCCCAATGACGGGCTGCGCGCGGTGAACGTCTACGCGCTGGAGGCCGGCGCCGGCCTGGTCCTGATCGACGGCGGCTGGGCGCTGGCCGAGAGCGAGCAGCGGTTGGTCAGCTCGCTGGACCGGATCGGGTTCGGGTTGAGCGACATCGCGACCTTTCTGGTGACCCACATGCACCGCGACCACTACACCCAGGCGGTGGCGGTGCGCCGCAAGGTCGGGTCCCGGGTGAGCTTGGGCATCGGCGAGCAGGCCAACCTGCTGGCCACCCGGGAGCTGTCGCTGCAGCGGGAGTACCGGCCGGGCCGGTTCCCGCACCTGCTGCGAACCGGCGCCACCGCCCTGCTGGTCAAGCTGGAGGCGGCCGGCGACATCGGCCGGCCCGGCCCGGCGCAGGACTGGGAGCCACCCGACAGCTGGCTGCGCGACGGCGTCGAGGTGCCGGCCGGCGACCGGCGCCTGCAGGTCATCGCCACGCCCGGACACACCCAGGGCCATGTGGTGTTCCACGACGCCGAGGCCGGCCTGCTGTTCGCCGGTGACCACGTGCTGCCCCAGATCACGCCGTCGGTCGGCTTGGAGGCCGCGCCGGCGCCCTTCCCGCTGCGCGACTACCTCGGCTCGCTGCGGCTGATGTTCACGCTGCCCGACGCGATGCTGCTGCCCGCGCACGGGCCGGTGACCACCAGCGTGCACCAGCGTGTGACCGAGTTGCTGGCCCATCACGAGAACCGGCTGGCCGCCTCGGCGGCCGCGGTGGCGGCCGGCGCCGACACCGCCTTCGACGCCGCGCTGGCCTTGCCGTGGACCCGGCACAACAAGGCGTTCAGCGAGCTGGATCCGGAGAACCAGCTGCTGGCGGTCACCGAGACCGCGGCCCACCTCGACGTGCTGGTGTTGCAGCGGAGGCTGAGCAGCAGCACCTCACCGGACGGGATCGAGTTCTACCGGCAGGACTGAGCTCACAGCGTCACCTCGGGCTCGGCCACGCCGGATCAGACCTCGACCACGCCGACCGTCGCGCCGTCCACCTCGATCTGGTGGGCGTCCGGGTCATCGAACCACCTGCCACCGGAGCCGAGGTAGCGGAACCGCAGTTGCTGGCCGGCCGTCACCGGCACCGTGACGCTGCGGGTGCCGTTGGCTCGGCGTACCAGCCGATGCCGGCCGGGAGTCCAGTCGTTGAAGCTGCCGACGACCGAGACCGGCCCGTCGTGAATGTCGTCCGGCAGCACCAGGCGAAGCTTGGGCTGGCGGGTCTTGGGGTCGGTGATGATGCTGATTGCCACTGAGCTGACTCCTGCGAGCGGGTATGCGTGATCGGTCGGATCTCGCGTGAATCGGATTCGGCTTGCGGTCATTGACCTTACGTACCCCCCGGTGATGTTGGACGAGGTGGGTGTAGGAAGGAAGGACAGCTACTACTTCGGGGGTTGACATGCAGTACCGGTTGCTCGGGCGCAGCGGAACGGCGGTGTCGAACCTGGCCCTGGGCACCATGACCTTCGGCACCGAGACAGACCCTGACGGCGCGCACGCCCAGCTGGGCCGCTTTCTGGACGCCGGCGGCAACCTGGTCGACACCGCCGATGTCTACAGCGGCGGGGCGAGCGAGGAGATCATCGGCCGGTGGCTGGCGGCCAACCCCGGTCATCGCGGCCGGATCGTGCTGGCGACGAAGGGCCGGTTTCCGATGGCCGACGGCGTCAACGACCACGGCCTGTCCCGACAGCACCTGCGGTTGGCGCTGGAGGCGTCGCTGCGGCGGCTGCAGACCGACTGGATCGATCTGTACCAGGTGCACTCCCACGACCCGTTGACCCCGATCGAGGAGACCCTGCGCTTCCTCGACGACGCGGTCCGGGCCGGCAAGATCAATTACCTGGGGCTGTCGAACTTCACCGGCTGGCAGCTGCAGCGGGCAGTCGGCGCCGCCGAGCGCCTAGGACTGAGCGTGCCGGTGACCCTGCAGCCGCAGTACAACCTGCTGGCGCGCGAGATCGAGTGGGAGATCGTGCCGGCCTGCCAGGCCAACGGCCTGGGGCTGCTGCCCTGGTCACCGCTGGGCGGGGGATGGCTGACCGGCAAGTACAGCAAGCAGGAGCGGCCCTCGGGCTCGACCCGGCTGGGCGAGAATCCGGACCGGGGCGTGGAGGCCTATGACCGCCGCTCGGGCCGGCAGCGCACCTGGGACGTCGTCGACGCGGTGCGCGCGGTCGCCGACGAGCTGGGGGCGTCCATGGCCCAGGTCGCGCTGGCCTGGCTGTCGGACCGTCCCGCTGTGACCTCGGTGATCCTGGGCGCCCGGACGACCGCCCAGCTCGAGGACAACCTGCAGGCAGCGGACCTGCGCCTGAGCGCCGAGCAGACCGAGCGGCTGGACGCGGCCAGCGATCCGGAGCCCGCCGACTACCCGTACGGGGAGCCCGGCGTCCAGCAGCGCGACCGCAGGATCGCCGGCGGCCGCTGACCCGGGCCATCCGCCGCCCGGCGCCTGCGCCGGCTCTGCCAGAATTGGACTCCGAGCGCCGGCCCCGGTGGGCTGTCGCTCATCTGGAGGGTTCGCATAGCGGCCGAGTGCAAGCGCCTTGAAAGCGCTCGACAGGAGACTGTCCGTGGGTTCAAATCCCACACCCTCCGCCAGTGGGTGCTTCGCATCCAGCCCGTGTCCTAGACGCGCGCCTTCGCCGTCCAGGCCGTCGCCTCGACGGTGAAGGGGCCCGGCGGGAGGAGTTCCGCGCACCGGGCTCGCAGCCTCTCGCGATGCTCAGGGGCCAGGCTCGCGACGTAGGTTCCGACCGGTCCGACGCCGAGGGTGAACGGTCGCCACCATGCGTCCGCGCCGGCGAACGAGGCGCTCACGGTGAGCGCGGTCTGCTCGACCGGATGCAGGCCGGCGCTCTGGAACAGCTCGACGAGGTGGCCCTCGCGGGTGCCCGGCATGGCTGACTCGTCGCGGGCGTTCGGATCGAGTTCGCGCGCGGCGCGCCAGAAGGTGCCCAGCGGCCCCAGGCTGCCGGCGTGGTCCCAGACGCAGGCGGCCACCACGCCGCCCGGCCGGGTGACTCGGGCCATCTCGGCGATTCCGGCTGAGGGGTCCTCCAAAAAGTGCACGACGAGCTGAGCGAGCACCAGATCGAACGACTTGTCCGGGAACGGTAACCGTTCGACCCCGGCCTGCCGGACGTCGACGTCGGGCAGGCGGTGGCGGATCGCCGACACGAAGGAAGCGGAAGGATCGACCGCCGTGACTGCCTGCGCGCCGAGTCGTTCCACCAGCACCGCGGTCAGGGCTCCGGGACCGGATCCGACATCCAGGGCTCGCTGACCGGAGTTGGCGCCGACGTAAGCGGCGAACTCGGCGGCCAGCTGTTCGGAGTAGCGCCCCATGAATTCGCCATAGGCCGCCGCGTCGACCTCGAAACTCATCGCGCCAATCTAGCGTGACCCCTGCTCGGCATTCAGCTGTTCGCTCGTACCGCAGGCATCTAGAGTTCGGCTATGCCCAGCGATCGTTTATTTAAGACCATGAATGCCGTGCACCGGGTCGCGCTGAAGCTGACCGGTAACCGGGTGGGGGCGCGCCTCAGTGGAATGCAAGCTCTGGAACTGACCACCATCGGGCGCAAGAGCGGCAAGCCGCGCTCGGTCATGCTCACCGCGCCGGTGCAAGAGGGCGACGCCTATGTGCTTGTCGCCTCCCGCGGGGGCGATGACAACCATCCCGCGTGGTTTCTCAACCTGCGCGACAATCCGGCGGTGGAAGTCCAGGTGGTGGGCCGGCCCAAACAGCAGATGCGCGCCCGGATCGCCACCCCGGAAGAACGCGTCAGACTCTGGCCGATCGCCGTCAAGCAGTTCAAGAGCTACGGCGATTATCAGAAGCGCACCAACCGTGAGATCCCGCTGGTGATAGTGGAGCCCTGAACGGCGCCAAGCTTTCGCGACACCGGTCTAGCCGGCACGGCAGGTGTCGGATGTGGGCGCGGTCAGGCCGCCGATGTCACGGGCGTTCGGCCAGCACCTGCACGCCGGGGCCGGAAAGCTCGTCCAGGACTGACCGTCGGCCGGCGGTGGCCATCAGCAGCGAGATCGCCCGGCCCTGCACCACCGGCCCGGACCCGAGCGAGAAGTCGGTGTCACTGGCTTGCAGGGTGAGGCCGGCGATCCGCCGCTTCGCGCCGAGCAGCGCGTTGAGCTTGGAGTAATAGGTGATCACCCGGGTCACTTGCGGCAGCGGATAGGAGTGGGTGATGCCGAGCGGGCGGCGGATGTCCTCGCCGTGCACGAACGCCTCGCCGAGCCAGGTGGTGGCCGGCGCCGGCGGGGAGGTCTCGCGCAGCTGGACCGCCCGGAAGGTTTCCAGCGTTGCCTGCGGACCTCCGGAGCCTTCCAGCGCCACCAGTCTTGCCATGTACTTGTGAAAGTCGAACCCGGCGCCTGTCAATCCGGGGATGAACTTCAGCGGAGTCATCTTGGCCGCCGCCACCAGATGGGCCAGCACGTCATGGACGCTCCAGGCGGCCGAGAGCGAGGGCGTCTGCCACTGCTGCGGGCTCAGCTCAGCCAGGTCGTCGGCCAGCGCCCGACGCTCGGCATGGATCGTCGGCCAGATGCTCTCGGCCACGGCGGGACCTCCTCGATCAGGGTGCATGATGTCACGCCGTCGAGCGCCGAGCTGCCTGGCACGCCGCCAGGGCCGGGTGTGAGCCGCCTGGTCGGGGTATGAACTGGCCCGGTCCGGGGTAGGAGCTGGCCCGGTCCGGGGTAGGAGCTGGCCTTGGTCCGCAGCTGCGGCGGCAGGGATTTTCGGGTGAGCGAGTCGTGCTAATACTGCTCCGGGCTTGTTAATCGAAAGGATTCTTTCCACTCACTCAGTGCAATGCCGACGAGTTCGGACCAGCAGTCGCGCGCAATACTTGAAAACGACACACAATAGTTACCGCGGGTGAGCCACCGTGCGATTTCCGTTGCCGTCACAAATACCTTGCAAGAGGCCCG
The DNA here is from genome assembly GCA_036389035.1 of Jatrophihabitans sp. Classification (NCBI taxonomy): domain Bacteria; kingdom Bacillati; phylum Actinomycetota; class Actinomycetes; order Jatrophihabitantales; family Jatrophihabitantaceae; genus Jatrophihabitans; species Jatrophihabitans sp. The sequence continues at coordinate 119,812 of DASVQQ010000010.1, read as the reverse complement.
GTAAACGGCCGGCAGAACGGGCTGCATCCTGACTACATATCTTGTTCCGCGAGAAGGCAGGAGCATTCCTGGTCAGACACCGGGCTCTCGGCCTCGTCGCTGACTCAGTTCCTGGTCAAGGTGCCGGGCAAGCCTTCGGAGTCGAAGAAGACCAGCATCCACCAGTCGAAGGCGGCGGATCACCGCTTCGCGCTTCCAGCCGCCACCGCACGGTTGGATGACGTGGGGCCCCTCATCCAACGTGTTTCGGGGTGCCGGAATTGCCATTCAGCAACCCCGGCTCCCCCTGCCTCTAGTAGACATTCGAATCGAAGTCTGTCATCAAGGCAAATTAGACACTCATCAGACCCATTCGTAGTTACGCATCATTGTCACCCCCTTGGCGCGAACATTTCGCATTCACTAAGTCGAGTCTGTTCCATTGCCAGATGCCGATCTTGAGGTTAGCTGCATTAGCGACTTCCCGCGCGTTAGCACCCCCTAGCTAACGTCTAGATTGCCGCTATATATCGCGGAGTTTTCTAGACAGTTTGGTACGCTGCGCTAGGCGTAGAGCGGATGGAGCGACTCCAGCTACCGAAAGGCAGCGGTAACACCACCATCGACCGAACTGTCTACAACGAAAGGTTTATGGCTATTGGTTTGCCGATGGAAGTTCCATGGAATGGCCGCTAGCATCTAGCGTCAGCTCACGGCACTTTCGGCGTGACAGCAAGAAGTTCGTTATGTACTGTCTGTCACCACGGCGTGTCACGGTTAGACCTTCTTGCATGGTCGTCATCCCGGTGGTTCGCACGTTCGCGGTCGGGTTTAGGCGAAAGAAGGGTCATGTTGAGAGCGGTATCTGCATGGTCGCTATGGCGGACATCGCGGTTCGCGATAATCGTGATTCTCGCCGTCGATCTCTCGGCCGTGTGCCTCGCGCTCGCCTCGCCCGGCTCCATTCAGCAGTCCGATCTCGGCACCGCGGCCCTGCTCGCGTCGCTCAGCATCGTGTACTCACGCTTCACCGTCGGGTGGGAGCGAGCCAGGCGGGCCTTAAGGCAAGAGAAGTTGCCGACCCTGTGCCCGAACCTGCTTGCCACCTGGGCGTTCGCGGCAGCAGTCCTGCTTCCCCTGACACTCGCGGCCGCGGTCATCACAGTCGCCGCGATCGCTGAGTGGCCGGCTCGAAACATCGCCGGCCAGGCGACGCCCTACCGGTACGTCTACAGCACCGCCGGCGCGATCCTGGCCGCCACCGCGGCGCACAGCTGCATGGCGCTCGACCTGCCGGAGCCGCTTGCCCTCGCCCTTGCCGCCCTCGGATACATGCTGGTCGGAGTGGCCGCCGTGGCATTGGCGATGGTGTCGGCGGGGCAGTATCAAGCGCTGAGCCTGCTGCTCCAAGCCGAGAGCCACAAGCTCGAGGTCCTGACGATCGCCCTGGCGACGGCCCAGGTGCAGATGATCACCTTGGGAATCCCGCTGGCCTGGCTCTCACTGCCGGCGGCGATCGTGATCCAGCGCTGGGCTGTGCAGTCGGACCTGCGGGTCACCGATGACCCGACGATCCGCCCGATGACCGAAGCCGCCTGGCTGACGGTGGCCAGAGAAGTGGTCGCCGCCTGCCCGGTCACGGCGATCATGCGGATCGACACCACCGACCCGGCCGCGGTCAGCCTGGTGGCCCGGATGCAGGTCGGCTGCGACGCGATCGGCGCGATGGGCAAGTCCGGCCTGGCGATTCTCCTGGCGGACTGCCCTGGCGCCAACGCCGAGGCCCTGGCCACCCGAATGCGGGCCGCCCTGCACCAGCAGAACATCTCGGCGCTGGTGGCGGTCGCGGCCAAGCCCAGAGACGGTCAGACCTCGGCCGACCTGCTGGCAGTCTCAGAAGCCGAGCTGATCACCCGGGCAGCGGTGCAGCGGCCGTCGAAGTCGCTGCGCCCGGAGGCTTAGCGCAGGACGCGCATGACGCGCAGGACACTCAGGACGAGCCCGCGCTGCCCCGTCCGGTCTGGGCCTGCAGCCGGTCGATGTGCTCGGATGCCTGCGCCTTGGTGAGGTCGGCCGGCAACTGCTCGCCGGCCTCGCGCGCCAGCGTGTCGAGGTAGCTGCGCTGGGCGCCGGTCATCGGCTCGTCACCGGTGACCCAGTCACTCGGGTCCTTGGCTGTGGTGCCGGCAGCTCCGGGGCTGCTGGCCCCGATGGTGTCACCGTTGCTCTGATCGCCGGAGTCGCTGGTGGGTTCGGGCTGTTCACTCATGCTTGTCACCCTAGCGAAGGCAGAGCCTTGACCGGGTCTTGAGACTTCTGGTGGCGAACATTGATCTTCGCCATAACCTAACGCAGAACAAACATCGGCACAGTTCTCGTTACCAGTCCACAACCCGGTCCACCCCCGACCGGACCAACCAGGGAGACCCCCGATGTCGCTTCACCTCACGACGGTCCGCAGCAAGGTTCTCGTTTCGGCCGCACTGCTCGGCACCGCGGCGGCAGCAGCGGGCTTGGGCACCTTCGGCTCGTTCACCTCCTCCACCTCCGCCTCCGCCAGCGTCAGCTCCGGCACGGTCTCGATCGCGCTCGGAACCGCCAACACCGCGGCCAACCGGTTCAGCGTCGCCGCCACCGGCCTGGTGCCCGGTGACACGGTGCAGCGCGCCGCGACCCTGACCAACGCCGCCGGCAACCAGGCGCTGTCCAGCATCACGCTGACCACCAACGCCACCACCAGCTCCAAGCTCGACACCGACCCGACCCTGGGCCTGCAGCTCAAGATCGACGCCTGCTCCACCCCCTGGACCGAGACCGGCACCGCGCCGGCCTACGTCTACACCTGCTCGGGCACCACCCGGTCGGTGCTGACCACCCGCGCGGTGATCGGCGCCAGCATGGCGCTGACCAACATGACGGCGCTGGCGGCGAACAACACCGACAACCTGGTGGTGACCATGACCTTCCCGGCCGCCGCCGACAACACCTTCCAGAACCAGGCGTCGGTGCTCAACTTCACCTTCACCGGCACCCAGCGCGCGGCCGCCAGCCAGTAGCCGCCCGAAGCGGGCTGGTCCCGGTGTCGTCCGCCCCGGGATCAGCCCTGTTTCACAGCACTGCAGCTCCACAGCACGCGGTTCCCAGCTCGACAGGCTCCACAGCCCAATCGCCCTGCAGCACCCGGAAGGAAGCCCGCCATGACCCTCACCGAGCGTCCGGCCCGCCTTCTGGTGGTTGAGGATGACGACGACATCAGGGCGTTGTTCTCGGCCACGCTGCACCGGGCCGGCTACCAACCGCGGGTCGCCAGCTCCGGCCAGCAGGCGCTGGATCAGGCCGATGAGCTGGTGCCGGATCTGGTGATCTCTGACGTCTCGATGCCGGGCCTGTCCGGGCTGGACGTCTGCCGGGCGCTCAAGTCCCAACCCCGGACGGCCGCGACGGTCGTGCTGCTGATCAGCGCGCTGTCCACCGAGCAGGACCGTGAAGCCGGCTTGCAGGCCGGCGCCGATGACTACCTCACCAAACCGATCCGGCCGGCCGTACTGCTCGAACGGGTCCGGTCCCTGCTCGGGGCGCTGGCATGAAATTGCTGCGGCGGACCGCTCGGCTGCTGAGCACCCTGCTGCTCGGCTTGACCGTGCTCCTGCTGCTGTCGGTCACCCTCGGCCCACGCCTGCTGAACTACCGCACCGCGACCATGCTCACCTCCAGCATGTCGCCTGCCATCCGCTCCGGTGACGTCATCATCGACACCCCGCTGGCGCTGGACGACGTGCGGGTCGGTCAGGTGCTGACCTATCACATTCCCGTCGATGACCACCGGGTCCTCAGCCACCGGGTGATCGAGGTTCAGCGCCCGGGGCCGGGAATCGTCAACGTCCGTACCAAGGGCGACGCCAACACCGCCGCCGACCCGTGGGTGGCCACCTTGACCGGTGAGACCGTCTGGCAGGTCCGCGCCGTGGTGCCCAAGGCGGGCACCGCGATCCGCGCGCTGCGTACCCCGATGATGCAGACCCTGCTCACCGCGGCGGTGCCACTGCTGGTGGTGTGCTGGCTGTTGCTGGGCATCTGGCGGCCGGCCAAACCGACCGAGCAGGCCGACCAGGCCGACCAGGCCGACCAGGCCGATCAGGCCGACCCAACCGAGCAGGCTGACCCAACCGAGCAGGCCGACCCAACCGAGAAGACAGAGCGGGCCGCGCCCGCCGTGAACTCGGGCGCTCAGCTCTGAGTCGCGCCGGTACCCGGCAGCCGGACGCAGACAGTCGCGCCGCCGCCGGCGGTGTCGGTGATCGACAGCGTGCCCCCGTGGGCAGCCACGATCCGCTCGCAGGTGGCCAGGCCCAGTCCTGACCCGGCGGCGGTCTCTGATTCCAGCCGCACCAGCGGCCGCAGCACCGCCGGACGCTGCTCGGCGGGGATTCCCGGGCCGTTGTCGGCCACCCTCAGCTCACTTCCCCAGCGCGTCGGCGCGACGGTCACCGCCACCTCGCAGCGGGCGTCCGGGTTGCGGTAGGTCACCGCGTTCTCGATCAGGTTGTGCAGCAGCACCCGCAGCTGCACCGGGTCGGCGGTCACGGTGGCCCGATCGCAGCGCACCTCCGCGTCGGCCGCCGCCGGCCCGAGGTCGGCCAGCACCTGCTCGACGAGCTCGTGCACCGGCGTCGGCTCACGCTGTGGCGCGCCTCCCATGCTGGCATAGCTGAGCAGCTGGTCGATGGCTGACATCATCCGCTGACTCGCCGACACCGACCGGTTGACATAGTCCAGCGCCGTCGGGTCCTGGCGCACCGTCGGGTGGTCCTGCAGCAACTCACCGAAGCCCAGCGACGCGGTCAGCGGGGTCTTGAGGTTGTGGCTGAGCTGGCTGGCGAAGGAGGCGAGCTGCCGGTGCGAGCGCGCGAGCTCGGCCACCGTCTGGCGCAGCTGATCGGAGCGGCGACGCAGTTCGAGCACGTCGATCACGCCGACGGACAGCGTTCGCAGCGCGGCACGCTGACCCTCGTCCAGCGTTCTCGGCTCGGTGTCGAAGACGCAGATGGTTCCCACCAGGTGGCCGCCGGGCGCGCGCAACGGGCTGGCCGCGTAGAACCGGACCCGGCCCAGTTCGCCGGTCACCCATGGGTTGGTGGCGAACCGCTCATCCTGGCTGGTGTCGGGCACGACCAGCTGGTCGCCGAGGCGCAGGGTGATCTCACACATCGAGTCGGCACGGTCAGTGACCATCGGCTCGCACCCGTGGGCCGCGAGCTGGAACTGGTGCTGGTCGTCGATCAGGTTGAGCACCGCGCTGCGCACACCGCAGACCTGGGCGGCCAGCTCGGTGAACCCGGCCAACGTCACCTCGTCGCCGACGCTGAGCCGCTGGACCGGCAGCCGGGCCAGGATGCCGTACTCGCGCAGTGCGGCAATCCGGTCCCGTTCACGATCGGCCGCGGTGACCGGGCTGGCGGCCGTCATCCGACGCCGAGCCGGTAACCGACGCCGCGGACCGTCCGGATGTAGCGGCCACTGCGCGGGTCGTCGCCCAGCTTGCGGCGCAGGTTGGCCATGTGCACCTCGACCAGGTGGCCGTCACTGACCCACTCGGTGCCCCACACCGTCCGAAGCAGCGTCTCGCGGGGCCAGACCCGTCGGGGGCCTGACAGCAGGGTGGCCAGCAGGTCGAACTCGGTCCGGGTCAGGTCCAGTTCCACCCCGTCCAGCATCACCAGCCGTCCCTCGATGTCGATCTCCAGACCGCCGTGGCGCACCGTCTCGTGGGGCGAACCCGACTCGGCCGCCGACCCGCTGACCGACCGCGGCCGGCGCAGCATGGCCGCGATCCGGGCTCGCAGCTCGCGCGGGCTGAACGGCTTGGTGAGGTAATCGTCGGCGCCGATCTCCAGGCCCATCAACCGGTCGATCTCATCCGGGCGGGCCGTCAGCATCACCACGTAGGCGTCGGTGATCTCGCGGATCCGCCGGCACACCTCGATGCCGTCGAGGTCGGGCAGGTTCAGGTCCAGGGTCACCACGTCGGGCTCGACCTCGCGGACGGCGGCGATCCCCTCGGCGCCCGTAGCCGCCTCGGTGACCTCGAAGCCGGACTGCCGCAGCAGCTCCCCGATCAGGGCCCGGATGTCGGCGTCGTCATCGACGATGACAGCGGACCACGCTCTCTCAACCAGCACACAGTTACGGTAGGTGACCGACCCCGTGCCAGCACAGTGAAACGCCAGAACCGAGGGCTCGAGCTGTTCCGGCGTTCAGCACCTGGCGGTCACGGCCGAGGTGGCACTGCTGGTCCAGTTCAGGTACACGGTTCGCATCGTCAGGGAGTAGTTCGCGTTTTTGGTGAGGGCGATCGTCCGGGTGCTGACCGTCTTCGGGGTGATGGTCTGCAGCAGGCTGGCCCCGTTTAACAACTGATAACCGGTGGCCCTGGCATCCACGGTCGGAGTCCAGGTCAGCGTGAGGTTGCAGTTCTGGCGCGAACCGGTCAGATTCGTCGGCGGATGCAGCATCGCGGTGCTTACCGATTGGGCCGAGGCAGCCTGCTGGTTGAAGCTGGCCTCGGCCACCGACGGCGCGGCCCATAGGGTTGCGGCGAGAAGCACTGCGGCAGCGGTTCGTATCCGCATCGCGCCCTCGTCCCTTCCCATCCGGTGATCTGATCGCGCTGGCGGGCCGAAAGCAGGTCTCGGCCACTCATTACCTTGCCAATCTCACATTAATCTCACCTGGAGCCTGCGCTCAAGATTGCCTCAAGATCTGAGACGGCCAGAGCTGGCCATACTGGAGAGGTGATCTCGATCGAAACCGCGCGCTTGCTTCGCGACGCCGGACTGCGCTGGACCCCGGCCGCCGGCGACCGGTTCGTGGTGGTGGACCGCGGCATGGACGAGGACGTGTTCGTGCTCAGCGACATGACCGTCGAGGTGCACCAGCTCGAGCATGGCCAGGTCATCGGGTTCAACGGCACCACCGAATGGGCCCTGGACTCGGTGGAGGACCGCGACGCGGTCTGGCTACCGCGCGAAGGCCAGCTGCGCGAACTGCTCGCCGGGACGTTTCGCGGCCTGGACCGGGTCGAGCAGGACTGGCGGGTACGGCTGGAGATCAACTCCGCGCCCGTGCAGGTGCAGCACCCCGACCCCGAGCAGGCCTATGCGCTCGCCCTGCTGCAGTTGATCTCCAGCTCGGCCTGAGCGGCTCTCCCACCCGCTGGCAGCCCGCTGTCAGCCGCATGTCACCGTCAGCCGCATGTCACCGTCAGCCGCGTGTCGCCGTCAGCCGCGTGTCGCTGTCAGCGGGCGGGATCGGGCACCAGCGTGCCCGGTATCTCGCGGCTCCGCCCCCGCATCTCGGCTACCACCACACCGTCGCCACGCCGGACCGTGACGTCGTAGAGCCCGCTGCGGCCCTGCCGGTAACGCTCCTGGGCCAGCGCTCGCAGCTCGTCCCCGGCACGGACCGGGGCAACGAAGTCGATGTCGCAGCCGGCTGCCACGGTAGTGCGGTTGTAGCTGTTGCAGGCGACCGCGAAGGCGGTGTCGGCAAGGGCGAAGATCATGCCGCCATGCCCGATCTGGTGGCCGTTGAGCATCATCGGGGTCACCCTCATCGCCACCTCGGCCTGGCCAGGGGTGACCCAGAGCGCCCGCATGCCGAGCGAGGCCGAGGCCACGTCGGCATCGAGGATGGCGCGCATACAACGTTGGGCCAGCTCGTGAGCGGCGTCATCGGCCGGCAGGGTGTCGGTCATGGGCTCACGCTAGCGTCGACTCGCGTTGGCTCGCGTTGACCCGCGTCGACCCGCGTCGACCCGTGTCAACCCGCGTCGACCGGTCCGCCCGGCCACGACCGGCCACGACCGGCCGTAGGGTTGACGTCGGTGGGCTAGCGGTCCGGACTCGAAGGGATGCCAGCGATGTCACACGAGAGTGAGCAACCGATCCTGCACCAGATCCACGACCTGGTCGCCGAGGAGCGCCAGCTGCGCTCGACGCACACCGGCATCGGCCTGAACTCCGCCGAGCGCGGCCGGCTGGAGGCCATCGAGCGCGAGCTCGACCGGTGCTGGGACCTGCTGCGGCACCGGCGGGCGGAGGAGGAGTACGGCGCCGACGCTGCCCGGACAGTTGAGGAAACCGACCGCTCCGACCGCTTCTTCGATCGCTCCGACGACGATCTGGAAATATGAGACGCGAAATTCGGAACGCCACCGCCGATTGGGCCTTACCTGGCCTCAGGGTGACCCCCTGAGGAGGTTCCGGTGCGACTGCGTTTCTGGAGGACTTCTGAGCCGGCCGACCGCGACACGGCGCTGCGCGCGCTCCGGTCGCTGAGGAAGCACCGGCTGCTTCGCCTGGCCGCCGATCCCACTCCCGGCTCGGCCAATGACGAGTACTACGCCGTCCAGGCCGCTCTGGAAGGTGGGCACTGAGCCTGCCGGGTGTCGGGTGTCGCGAGACATCGCGCCTGGATTGCTGGTCGGGGTGCTGCGGCCGGCGACTTGGTGAGCCTCGAGCCGGTGACGGCAACCAGCCCACGCCGGTAGCGTCTGGGCCATCCAGCCCGACGCTGCGAGGAGCCGATCGTGGATTTTGCCGAAACCGCCGAGCAGTTGGCGTTGCGCGCGGCCGTCGCGGACCTCGGCCGCGAGTTCGGAGTGGACTACTGGCTGGCCAAGGCACGCAAGCACGAGGTGACCACCGAGCTGTGGGAGAAGGCCGCTGCCCTCGGGTTCATCGGGGTGAACACCCCCGAGCAGTACGGCGGCGGCGGGGCGGGCATCACCGAGCTGGCGATCGTCTGCGAGGAACTCGCCGCGGCCGGGGCGCCACTGCTGTTGCTGGTCGTCTCACCCGCGATCTGCGCCACCATCATCGCCCAGAGCGGCACCGAGGAGCAGAAGCAGCGGTGGCTGCCGGGAATGGCGAACGGCACGATCAAGATGGCCTTCGCGATCACCGAGCCCGACGCGGGGTTGAACTCGCACAACATCTCCACCAGTGCCGTTCGGCAGCCCGACGGCAGCTACACCGTCAACGGGCGCAAGTACTACATCTCCGCCGTCGACCAGGTCGACTACATCCTGGTGGTCGGGCAGTCCCCGGCCTCGCGCGAGGGGGGCCAGATCCGCCCGGCGCTGTTCGTGGTGCCGACCGACGCGCCGGGCTTGGAGTACCGGCCGATCGAGATGGAGATCGTCTCGCCGGAACGGCAGTTCTTCTGCTACTTCGACGATGTGCGGGTGCCGAACGAGAATGTGATCGGCGGTTCGCTGGACGCCGCGCTGCCCGCCCTGTTCGCCGGCCTCAATCCCGAGCGGATCACCGTGGCGGCGTTCTCGATCGGCACCGCGCGGTTCGCGCTGGGCAAGGCCGCCCGCTATGCCAACGAGCGGACGGTCTGGAAGCAGCCGATCGGAGCGCATCAGGCGATCGCGCATCCGTTGGCCAAGGCCTACATCGAGACCGAACTGGCCAAGCTGATGGTGTACAAAGCTGCCGGCGCCCATGACGCGGGTGACACGATGGCCGCCGGGGAGGCGTCCAACATGGCGAAGTATGCCGCTGGCGAGGCGGCCTGGAATGCGCTGGACGCGGCGATCCAGACGCACGGCGGCAACGGTCTGACCAGCGAATACGGCCTCGGCGCACTACTCGGTGTCGTACGAGCGATGCGGATTGCCCCGGTCAGCAAAGAGATGTTGCTCAACTTCGTGGCCCAGTTCTCGCTGGGACTGCCCAAGTCCTACTGAGGTTGGAGTTGGGATCGAGCCACGCTGGGTGGTCGCTATCGCACCTCGCCGGTTCTTGATGTGCTTTGTTCTGAGGGGTTTGTTCACGGCCGAGTCCGCGTAGTCGAGTAGCCGCTATTGCTCCTCTGTGGTTCCTGATGCCCTTTGTCCACAAGGCTAATCATTTCGCAGGGTTGTCAGTGGGATCCTCTACTCTAGAAGAATGACCGTAGCCGACGTCGACCTCCACGAGTGGGATTTCTTGCCACCGCTGGACGACGCCGCATTGCCGCAGGAACCGCCTGCCACCGTGGTCCTGGTCGTATGGGCAGAACCGGAGGCACCGGCAGAACCGGCAGCAGCCATCATCTTCGCCGATCCCGCCGACATCGCACTGTGTCATCCCGCACCGGCTTGTGATACTGCTCAGGTTTCTGATACTGCTCAGGCTTCTGATACTGCTCAGTGTCTTGATGATCTGCTGGCTCAAGGCTTGGCATGGCGGCGACCAGGGCTCACCGAGATAGCCCGGTTGGCCTCCTTGAAGTACCACGAGCTGAGTTCTGCCGAACGCATCGCCGCCGCAGCCGATCTGCAACGGCAGCAGGCCTGGTTGGCAGCACGCCAGCTATCCCTGCTGAGCCTTATCTCAGCGCAGGATTCCACCCAGCGACACTGGTGTGTCGAAGAGATCGGTTGCGCGCTAAGCCTCTCCGGCCCAGCGGCACAGAATCTGCTCAAGAACGCCGAGCGGCTGTGTCGCCAGTTGCCTGCCACCCTGAGCGCGCTGTCCGAGGGGCGAATTGGCATGGCTCAGGCGACCGCGATCGCCGAGGCGTCTTACCCCTTGCCAGACGAAGTATTGGTCGACTACCAGGCTCGAGTGCTGAAAGACGCGCATCAGCAGTCGACAGCACAGCTCAGGCGTACCGCCAAGCGAGCCGCGCTCCGGCTTGACCCGGCATCGGCCGAGCTCAAGCATCAGCGCTCGGTGAGCGATCGGCATATCCGGATCGCACCGGCCGACCACGGGACGTCCTGGCTGATGGCACTGCTGCCCGCCGCCCAAGCCCAACTGTTCTATGACCAGATCGACGCCGCCGCTCGGATGGCGCCGGCCGATGACGTCCGGACGATGGATCAGCTGCGAGCCGACGCGCTGGTGAACGCGGTTCTCAACGGCATCAATGGCGAGCTGCCCACCTCGCAGGGCCGCCGGCCGACCATCAACGTCACGGTCTCGCTGTCGAGCCTGACCGGCCAAAGTGAGGAGCCGGGCTGGCTCGACGGCTACGGCCCCATCACCGCCGGGTACGCCCGACAACTCGCGCATGATCCGACCGGGACGTGGCGGCGGCTGGTCACCGACCCGGTGAGCGGTCAGTTGCTGGACTACGGCGCCACTCGATACCGGCCGCCGCGACACCTCGGCGATCACGTCATCGAACGCGACGGCGAATGCGCTTTCCCATTCTGCGGGCACCGCGCCCGCCGGTCCGATCTCGATCACGTCGTCGCCTACCCGCGCGGCAGCACGAGTGCCGCCAACCTGCAACCGCTGCACCGCAGGCATCACAACGCCAAGACCGAGGCAGGCTGGCAGGCCGAGCGAGATCCCAGCACCGGTAGCACCCGGTGGACCAGTCCAACAGGCCGGCAGTACCGCGCGAAGCCACCTGAACGCTGGCCGCAACCGGTCGCCGAGGCCCCGCTGGAGCGCATACCACCGCCCTTCTAGCCGGAATGTGCAAGGTCCAACCGGTGCGGTTTCCACGGCGCGGCCCAACCGGTGCGGGTCCAAACCAGGGTGCGGTCCAACCGGTGCGGTCCAACCGGTGCGGTTCAACCGGTGCGGTTCAACGGCGCGGGCCTAGGCCCAGGGCACCGACCTAGGCCAGCTGCACAGGTTCAAGCCTGGTGCTCACGTCGGCGTTCAGGCAGGCGTGCAGGACGGGTTCGAGGTCGGTGCGGCCGAGCTGCTGGACGGCGGCGGTGTGCTGCTCACGCTCGGGGTGGGCGAGGCCGTGCCGGTGCCCGAACCGGACGCACTGGGCGACGGCGAGGCCGACGGGGTCGGCGTAGGCGTCGGCGTCGGCGTTGGTGTCGGGCAGATCGGTTTCACCGCAACGGTAAGGGTGATCGTGGTTGACGGGTTGTAGAAGATACCCGGCGTCGGATCGATCGCCATCACCTGACCCACCTGGTAGCCCGGCTGCACCGGTGCGGTGTTCGATCGCGCGATGGTGGTGAATCCCAGCTGGTTGAGCTTCACCCTGGCCTGCTGCTCGGTCAGCCGGGTGACGTCGGGCAACTTCACCTTGCCGTTGGCGACCTGGAGCTTGACGGTGGTGCCCGGCGGCACCGAGGCATTGGCCGGCGGGTCCTGACTGATCACCTGTCCGGCCGGCTTGGCGCTGTCGACATCGACCCGGCTGGCCCCCAGCCTCTCAGACGCCAGCGCCTTCTGGGCTTCGCTGTAGGACAGCCCCACCACGTTCTGCACCAGCACATCGGCCGGACCGGCGTAGACGGTGAATCTGACAATGGTCCCGTCGGTCACCTCCCTGCCGGCCGGCGGGTTCTGGGTGCAGACCTGCCCCTTGCTCGGGTTCTTCAACGGCACCGCGTCGCCCCCGGCGCTGCACGGACCATTACTGCCCTCCGGCTTGCCGGGCGCGGGAATGAGGTGATTGCTGCGCAGGGTGTCCATCGCGGCAGCCGGTGACAGCCCCACCAACGCCGGAACCTGATACAGCACCGGGGTGTTCGGGCTGTTGTCCCGCTTCAGCAGGTACAGCGCCGCACCGCCGATGACCAACAACAGCGCCAGCACCACCGCGGTCCAGATCACCGCGCCACGGTGATGCGCGGTGTCGTCCTCGTCCTCGTAGGTCGGGGTCAGCACGCCCTGCCGGGTGGCAGGCTTGGCCGCGGCGATGAACTGGGTCCGCTGTGCGTCGGTCATCACCGACTCCGCCTCGACCGCCTGGCCGCTCAGCGCCCGCTGCAGGTCGGCCCGCATCTCGGCGGCCGTCTGATACCGGTTCAGCGGGTTCTTGGCCAGCGCCTTCATCACGATCGAATCCAGCGACGGCGGCACGATCTGGTTCACCGAGGACGGCACCTGCGGGTTCTCCCGGACGTGCTGGTAGGCGATCGCCACCGGCGAGTCACCGGTGAACGGCGGGTGCCCGGTGAGCAACTCGTACAGCAGGCAACCGGTCGAGTAGACGTCCGAGCGGGCGTCCACCGACTCACCGCGGGCCTGCTCCGGCGACAGGTACTGCGCCGTCCCGATCACCGCCGCGGTGGCCGTCACCGTCGCCGCGTTGTCAGCCAGCGCCCGGGCGATCCCGAAATCCATCACCTTGATCGCGCCGGCGTTGGTGATCATCACGTTGCCCGGCTTGATGTCTCGGTGCACGATGCCCGAACGGTGTGAGAAGTCCAGCGCCGCGCACACCTCAGCGGTGATCTCCATGGCCTGTTGGGGCGGCACCTGCTGCTGGGTCTTGAGCACCTCGCGCAGCGTGTGCCCCTCGACGTACTCCATCACGATGTACGGGGTGTGGCCCTCCGGCCCGTCGTCCTCTCCGGTGTCGTACACCGCGACGATGGACGGGTGGTTCAACCCGGCAGCGGCCTGGGCTTCGCGACGGAACCGGTTCTGAAACGACGGGTCACGCGCGAGGTCGGCCCGCAGGACCTTCACCGCGACATCGCGGCCGAGCCGGACGTCCCGGCCCTTGTGCACCTCGGCCATGCCCCCGTAGCCGAGCAGCTCCCCGATCTCGTAACGGCCGCCAATCAGCCGTGCTGCTGCCGTCATCGGCCGTCCTCACTGTCTCGCTGCCCTGCCATACCGCCCCACTGCCCTGCTGTCTCCCGCTGCCTAGCCGTCCCCCGCTGGCCTGCCGACCCGTTCCGCCGCGCCGCAACCCCGTTCTGCTGCCGTGCAAATCTCCTCATTTAACCCCGATCGAGGCCAGATAAGCCCTCATCACGGCCTGCGCCACGGGTGCGGCTTCCTTGCCGCCGGTTGCCTCGCTGCCGCGGTTGCCGCCGTTCTCGACGATCACCGCCACCGCGATCTTGGGGTTGTCCGCCGGCGCGAACCCGGAGAACCAGGCATGCGGCGAGTTGACGTAGACGCCTTCGGAGTTCTGCGGGCCGTTGTCAGCCGTGCCGGTCTTGCCGGCGACCTGGATGTTCGGGATCCGGGCGGTCGAGCCGCTGCCCTCGTTCACGACGCTGACCATCATCGCCGTCAGCTGATCGGCCTGGGTCGAGTTCATCACCTGGCTGAGCTGCTCCGGGTCCGGATGGCTCAGCACCGCCAGGTTCGGCGCCTGCTCCTCGGCGACCAGGTAGGGCTTCATCAGCTTGCCGTCGTTGGCCACCGCGGAGGAGAGCATCGCGGCCTGCAACGGCGTTATCCGCACGTCTCGCTGACCGATGCTGGACTGGGCCAGCGACGCCTGGTCCACGATCGGCCCCATGGAGGAGCCCACCACGCTCAGCGGGATGTCGAAGCCGCTGTCGTCGATGCCGAACAGCGCCGCCTCGCGCCTGAGGGTCTCGGTGCCCAGATCCATGCCCAGCTGGGCGAAGGCGGTGTTGCACGAGATGGTGAGCGCGTGGATGAGCGTGTCGGTCCTGCCGTCGGCGCACTGCTGACCGCCGAAGTTGCGCAGCTGGGTGCGCGTCTGCGGCAGGGTCAGGGAGTTCGGCGCCGGGACGCGGGTCTGCGGCGTCCGGCCGTTCTTCAGCGCGGCGCTGGCCACCACCACCTTGAACACCGACCCCGGCGGGTAGGTCACGCTGAAGGCGCGGTTGACCAGCGGGTTGTCCGGGTCGGCGTTGTACCTCTTGTACGCGGCCTGGATCTTCTCCGGCGAATGCGAGCTGAGGGTGTTCGGGTCGAAGGAGGGGGTGCTGACCGCGGCCAGGATCGCTCCGGTCGCCGGGTCCAGCGCCACCACCGCGCCGCGCCGGGTTCCCATCGCCTGGTAGGCCGCCGTCTGGGCCTGCTTGTTGATGGTCAGCAGGACGTTGCCGCCCCGGGTGTCCCGGCCGGTCAGCAGGTTGGTCAGCCGCTGCACGAACAGCCGATCATCGGTGCCGGCGAGCAGCCCGTTCTCGACCGCCTCGACCGCGGTGTTGCCGTAGTACAGCGAGTTGAAACCCGTCACCGGGGCGTACACCGGGCCGTTGGAGTACTTGCGCAGGTACATCAGCGCGTCCTTGGTCGCGACCGACTCCGCGACCGGCGTCCCCGAGCCCTGCAGGACGATCGAGCCCCGCTGGCGCTTGTACTCATCCAGCACGACGCGCCGGTTGGCGCTGTTGTCCTTGTAATGGTCGGCCTTGATCACCTGCACCCAGTTCAGGTTCAGCACCACCGCCAGCAGCAGGATGCCGACGAACACCCCGACCCGCCGGATAGGCCGGTTCACGAGTTGTCCCCTGCCGTGATCGGCACCGGGCCGCTCTCGGTGGTGACCGCCGAGGGTGGCGTGGTGGGCGGCCGGCGGGCCGCGTCCGACACCCGCAGCAGCAGCGCCAGCAGCCCGAAGTTCGCCACCAGCGACGAGCCGCCGTAGGACAGGAACGGGGTGGTCAGGCCGGTCACCGGCAGCAGCCGCGAGATGCCGCCGGCCACCACGAACAGTTGCAGGCCGAAGGAGAACGACAGGCCGGTGACCAGCAGCTTGCCGAACGAGTCCCGGACCGCCAGCGCGGTGGCGAAGCCACGCGAAATCAGGACCAGATAGAGCGCCAGGATGGCGACCAGGCCGAACAGGCCGGTCTCCTCGCCGAAGGCGGCCAGGATGAAGTCGGACTTGGCGACCGGGACCAGCTCAGGACGGCCGCCACCCAGGCCGGCCCCGAACAGCCCGCCGGTGCCCAGGCCGAACAGCGACTGGCTCATCTGGTAGCCCTCGTCCTGCTGGTAGTCGAAGACGTGCAGCCAGACGCTGACCCGCTCCTTGACGGTGCCGAAGAGCTGGTAGGACACGTAGCAGCCGCTGGCGAACAGCAGGACGCCGATGATCACCCAGCTGACCCGCTCGGTGGCGATGTAGAGCAGCACCACGAACAGCCCGAAGAACATCAGCGAGGTGCCCAGGTCACGGTTGCGCACCAGCACCCCGATGCTGATCAGCCACGCGACCAGCACCGGCCCGAGGTCCCGGCCGCGCGGGAGGTCGATGGCCAGCAACCGGCGGCCGGCCAGTGACAGCACGTCGCGCTTGTCGACCAGGTAGGACGCGGCGAAGATCGTCAGGGCGATCTTGGAGATCTCACCGGGCTGGATGGAGAAGCCGGCCACCCGGATCCAGATCCGGGCGCCGTTCACCTCGCTGTACTGGGCGGGCAGCACCGCCGGCAGTGCCAGCAGGAACAGCCCGACCAGCGCCAGGGTGTAGGCATAGCGCCTCAGCGCCCGGTGGTCGCGGATCCCCAGCAGCACCACCAGAAAGACAGCCAGGCCTACGAACGCCCAGACCACCTGGCTGGCCGCGGCGACCCCGGTGTAGGTGGCGTCGTTCTCGGCGGCCTGCTGGGCCAGGCCCAGATCCAGCCGGTGGATCATCACCAGCCCGAGACCGACCAGCAGGACGGCGCACGGCAGCAGCAACGGGTCGGCGTAGCGGGCGGTCTTGCGGATCGCGAGGTGGCAGGCCAGCCCGACCGCCAGCACCACCAGCGGGTAGGTCGCCACGTGGCCGGACAGCTGGTTGTTGCGGGTGATCTCGACGAACGCCTCGGCGCAGGCGACGATCAGCGCCGCGGCGAACACGAAGATCAGCTCGGTGCCGCGCCGGGTCGCGTACCGGTAGGGCCGGCTCACGGGCAGGCCTCGCTGTTCGCGCGATGCTCGCTCATCGGCAGTCCACCCCCTGGACCGGGGTGTCCGAGGGCGAGGCGGCCGTGGCGGCGGTGCTGCTGGGCGGCGCGGTGGTCCGGATAGCAGTGGTCCGGGCGGCGGTGGTCGGGGCGGCGGTGGTCGCGGGCCGGCTCGCCGGTCGGGTCGCCGTCGCCGTCCGGCTCGGGGTCGCGGTGAGGGGCGCCGAGGCGGTGGGTGAGGGCGATGCGCCGGCGACCGGGCAGGGCGGTTTGAGTTCGGCGGCCAGCCGCTTGAGGATCGCGTCGGCGTCCGAGCGGCTGTTGGCGGTGATGCCGTTGAGCACCTGTCCGCTGGCCGACTGGGTCAGGTCAGCCACCCGCAGGTCGCTGTCCTGGATCACCGAGTACAGGGTGATCGGCCCGAAATCCGCGTTGACCCCCCGGAACACGGCGACCTCGTCACCGTCCCGGCCGACGAAGTACTGCTTCTGGGTCCACAGGTAGCCGGCGACCGCCGCGGCCACCAACAGCAGCGCGGCCAGGCCGCCGGCCAGCCAGCGCTTCTTGCCCCGCCGGGGCGCCACCGGCGGGTCGAGGCGTTCCGGGCTCGACATCCGCGCTGCCCGGACGGCCGCGGAGTTCGAGCCGGAATCCGTCGTGTCAGCCCGGTCGGTCACCGCCCCGCCCACGATCGGCATGTCATCGCCCTCGGCCAGATCCACCACGTCGGCCACGATGCAGGTGACGTTGTCGGGGCCGCCGCCGCGCAGCGCCAGCTCGATCAGCCGGTCCGCGCAGTCCTGCGGGGTACCGGAGGCCAGCGCCTCCAACAGGGTGGTCGCGGTGACGACGTCGCTCAGGCCGTCACTGCAGAGCAGGTACCGATCGCCCTTGCGGGCCTCGCGGATGGAGATGTCGGGATCGACGTCGGTCCCGTTGAGGGCCCGCAGGATCACCGACTTGCGCGGGTGGTGGGAGGCCTCGTCGGCGGTGAGCTTGCCCGAGTCGACCAGGGACTGGACGAAGGTGTCGTCGTGGGTTATCTGGCTGAGCTGGCCGCCGCGCAGCAGGTAGGCGCGGGAGTCCCCGACGTGCACCAGCGCGATCCGGCTGCCGGCGAACCGGATCGCGGTGAGGGTGGTGCCCATCCCCTCCAAGGCCGGGTTCTCCTTGACCGCGTGAGCCAGCGCCGCCGTCGCGTCGGCCACCGTGTCGCGCAGCGAGCCGATCAGGTCGGCGATCGGCCGGTCCTCGTCCAGGCTCTCGACGGTGCCGATGACGATCTTGGAAGCGATCTCGCCGGCCGCGTGGCCACCCATCCCGTCAGCGATCGCCAGCAGCCGAGGCCCGGCGTAGACCGAGTCCTCGTTGTTGCCGCGGACCAGGCCGCGGTCCGAGCGCACCGCGTACTTCAGGGTCAGCGCCATGCGCGGATCGCCCCGGTCACGGCGTTCATCGGAGCTCCATGGCGGTCTTGCCGATCCGGATCACCACGCCGGCCTCCAGCGGCAGCGGGCCGGTGACCTTGCTCTGGCCGACGTAGGTGCCGTTGGTGGAGCCGAGGTCCTCGAGGTACCAGACGCCGTTGTTCTCGCTGATCCGGGCGTGCCTGGTGGAGGCGTAGTCGTCGGTCAGCACCAGGGTGGAGTCATTGGCCCGGCCGATCAGGATCGGCTTGCCGGTCAGCGCGACCCGGGTGCCGGCCAGGCTGCCCTCGGTGACGATCAACTGCGACAGCGCGCCCCGGCCGGGACGGCTCTCGGCGGCGGCCCGGGCCTTCTTGGACTTGGGCTTGGCGGGCACCGGCACCCGGGGGGCGCCGGCGGTGCGCAGCTCAAGCCGGATCACCCGGATCATGCCGAACAGGAAGAGCCAGAGCAGTGCCAGAAAGGCAAAGCGCATCAGTTGGATCGCCAGTGGCGAGGTCAAGAGCTGTCCTCGTGGAACACCAGCCGGGTGTGCCCCACCCGGATCACGTCGCCGTGGCGCAACTGCTGGCTGCGCACGCTGTGGCCGTTGACCGAGGTGCCGTTGGTGGAGCCGAGGTCATAGACGGTGGCCTGGCCGTCGGCGATGTGGATGTCGGCGTGCCGGCGTGAGACGCCCTGGTCCAGCAGCTGCAGGTCGGCGTCGGTGCCGCGGCCGATGATGTTGCTGCCCGGGCTGAGGTGCACCACCCGCGGCGTGCCGTCCACCGCCAGCCGCGCCTGGTAGGCCGGCCGGCGCGGCGGCTGGGCGTAGTGCGACTGAGGCTGGGCGGCGGGTGAGAACTGGGTGGGCGGTGGCTCGTCCTGCCTGGGCGGCGCCGGGGCCGGCGGGGCGGCGGCGACCGCGGCCTGCTGAGAGCCCTGACCCGGGACGGGGGCCTGGGCGGGTGGGCCCTGGGGTGGTGAGCCGTAAGGCTGCAGGTACTCATCGGGCCGGCCGGCGACCACCGGCATCGACATCGAGTCCATCGGCCGGCGGCGCGGCGGGGCCTGCGGCTCCATCCGGGAGGCGACCCCGAAGACGCCGGTGTGCAGGGCCGGGTCGTGGGCCAGGTAGACCTCGATGTCGCCGATGGTGGCCAGACGGTTGTCGTCGAGGTACTCCTGGATCAGCTCGGCCAGGGACCGGGTGAGCTGGACCTCCCAGGGCGAGAGCCGTTCGTAGTCGGAGGAGCCGAGGGTGACCCGGTAGCGGTTGGGCACCAGCACCTGGCCGTTGCCCATCACCGCCTTCTTGTCCATGGCCTCACGCTGCAGGGCGTTTCCGATTTCGACCGGTTCGACCTGACCCTTGAACACCCGGGCGAAGGCCGCGCCGACCATGCCCTCGAGCCGTCGTTCGAAACGCTGGGCGAGACTCATCGTCGCGTCCTCCTCTCCTCGCTGGTCAACGGGCCGGTTGCCGGCATGATGCTCCCCGGACCTGTGCCGATGGCCTGGCTGAGCCCGGGTACGCCGTTGATGGTATCTGCGAGGGGGTCCGGGGCCCGCAGGTACGTCCAAGTCGTCGTGCTAATCTAGGCCGTCTTTTCAGGCGCCTCGGGCAAGTGGCGGAATGGCAGACGCGCACGGTTCAGGTCCGTGTGTCCGTAAGGACGTGGGGGTTCAACTCCCCCCTTGCCCACCATGTGATCTCTCAAGAGATCGGAACGACCCTGAACCCTCACGGGGGTTCGGGGTCTTTCGTTCTTGCGGATGTTAGCTGAGGCGACGAGAAACGCCGAGAGCAGGTACCCGCGCCGTGTAGCCACGAGCGCGTCTGCGGGACGGATCGTCAAGGGCCTCGTAGCCGCCATCCTTCACCATGCCGTTAAGGCCCTCGACGGTGTTGCGAGGCGTCGAGTAGGCCGCCTTCATCGCTGCCGTACTGGAGTTCTTGCCGGTACTTGGCCCCGGCCGACGGCGGGAACGACACCGATGTCTTGTTGGTGCAGATCTTGCCGGGGTGCTCGGGCGGGTTCTGGACGATGGTCGACGGCACGCTGGCAGGGCTGCGCCGCGAGATAGCGAAGGTCTTCAGCTCCCGTCAGCCTGACTTTTGGCAATGTGTTGTAGCGAGTCGTCAGCGGATACACCAAGCCTGGAGGATGAGAAGGAACGGCCATCACCAGGTCGGAGGGGTCCGCACTCGTCGATGTCGAACGCGACGCGCCGAGGGATGAACCCCGTCAGCACGATGGGTAAGGGCAACATTATCGGGTGCTGCTCGCATACGTCGACGAGTCCGGGAACACCGGATCTGTGAGTGTGGGCGGGTCTCTGACTTACACGCTCGGTTGCGTGCTCATCGACGCGGACCTCTGGCCGACCGCATTCGACGAACTGTTGGCTTATCGCCGTCGTATCCGTGAAACCTACGGGCTACCAATGCGAGCGGAACTCAAGGCGAATTACCTGCTTCGCAACTCGGGAGCACTGCGCAGCCTGGCACTCGGACCAGGAGCGCGCCAGATGATCTACCGCTCTCACCTACGCATCCTGGAGCAACTCCCCGCCCGAGCGTTCGCGATCGTGGTCGATAAGCGAGCCGACTCTCACACGCCCGCCGGGTACTTCGACCTTGCCTGGGAAGGCTTGTTGCAACGGCTCGAACGGACGAGCACGAAGGAGCGAGCGACTTTCATGCTCGTGCATGACGAAGGGGAAAATGATGCTGTGCGCAAGTGGGTGCGACGCGCGCGGCGCTACCTCACTGCCGGGAGCGCTTACGGCCCTGGGGCGATCCGAGGGGCAGCCGCACTTCTAATTGACGATCCGGTCGCTAGACGATCCGATCACAGCTACCTGATTCAGGCGGCTGATCTCGTCGCCTATGCCGCCTTCCGATCTGTCATCGCACCAGGAGCCGGGATCAGCCGAGTTTGCCCACAAACCATGTGGCACGAGATCGGCCCTGCAACCCACACAGCCGTATCCGGACTCCGTCCGCGTGCTGCCCCAGGAATCGTTCTGAGGTAGAGAGGCCCCCTGGCCGAAGCCAGGGGGCGGAAAGTGCCTAACCGGGTCAAAAGGACCCGGGTCAGCACTTGCTACAAATCTAGCCCGATCTGCCGACCGTTCGGCGCACCGCTCTCGGCGTGTTGTAAACCAAATAAATGAGATCTACAGTCCCCACATGGCATCGATGCATGGTCCGTACGGGGTCAGCTCTCAGATGCAAATCAAGTTGCCCGCCAAGTTGGCGCGCGAGATGCGTGTCCAGGCAGGCGATCAATTTCATTGGCGACGCAGCGACGACGACCCTGGAGTGCTGCTTCTGATCCCGGATGAGGTCGTCGAGCGCCGCTACGAGCACGGGCGCAGCCAGGAGCTTTCGCCCGAGCCCAACCCCAGAACATCTCTCCAAACCGACGGCGGCGGCTAGCTCGGATTTTGAACGACGATTTCTGATCCACAATGAAGTATGCGTCATTCGGTGCGATCATCTGACCGAGCGATTACGGGTGCTCCAGCTTCCCGAACACCCCGTAGGTGAACAGGACGCTCGAACGAATTGTGATCTGCAGCCGACGTCAACCGATCGGATCATCTCGATGACACGACCTCCGCGCCGTCCCGTCCCCGATGTGACCGTGCACGTCGATAGTGACTACCTGTCCATTTCCGAAGGCTTCTCCGAGGCGGGCAGCGACACCACAGAGCACTGGAAGTACCTCGGCGCGGTTCTCGAAGGCCGGAAGGGCTGGCGGTTCGCGATCTTCAACTCCGATGAGGGTCTGGACGCCGCATGGTGCTTCGGCGATCCTGGCGGAGGAGCGGTGCTGATCGTCCACGGCGAGATGGAGGGTTATCGGGTGTTCGACTACTTCGCCGATGAGGCCCACGTCATCTCGACCGAGGACGCCTTCCGTCGATGGCTCCAGGATCGCGAGACGGCGGTGGATGATCGCTACCTCGCCGAGATACGAAGGCAGAGGGCCATGCTTCGCGATCTGCGGGACGAGAACGACGGGTACCCGCGCACCGACTCCTGATCTGGAGCAACGAAATTGATCGACCTGCCACCGCCGATCCTCGTCGACAGGCGGCGCGACCCAGGCGACGACAAGTACACCTGGGTGCCGTTCGAGCCGAGCGACCAGTTCACCTCGGCCTGGTGGGACGACCCGCCATACCTCGACGACGACCCCTGGTTCGTCCAGGCTCTGCTCGACGGCGAGGACGTGGCTCGCGTCAATCTCGACCCCGAAGTCCACATCGACCACTACGCGGGCGTGCCTGACCTCGGCGGGTCGGGTCTGGAGATCGCGTTCTTCGAGGTGTCGGCCGCTCACCAGCGCCGTGGCATCGGCACCGCCGTGATCCGTTCCCTCGTCGCGGAGCATCCGGACCGCAGGTTCGTCGCCTTCAGCGAGGAAGCCGACGAGTTCTGGGTCTCACTCGGATGGGAGCGATTCCTCAATGCCACCGATCCAGACCACTACCGGCCGCTGTTCATCCAGCCCGGCCCGCGTCCCGCGTCAGCCGATTGATTTACCAGACCACCGCGACGCCCGAGGAGCCCTCATGCCGCACGATCTGACCGCTCGGAACCGAGAGGATTTGCGGCGGCTTAGCGGAGGATCTGTCCGCACCCGGTCCAACGAGGCTCAGCGATCACGAGCGCTCCAGAGTTTCGCGAACACCCCACTCATACTCACCGGCCAGCACCGTCGATAGACCAGCAGGCGCCTCGGCTAATTGGTGAGGGCCTCGACGCGCAGCAGGCTGATCCCGGCAGCTCCGCTTACAGGTACTGGGTATTCGGCGCCAGCCCGCACGCGATCCGGCCGTACAACTCGAAGTTTGTGTCCGGGTGCAGGATGGCGTGCAGGTTGATCGCCTGGATGTCGCGCTCGATGCGCTGGATAGCGACGTCGCTGTAGATCGAAGACCCCCCGCTGGCCGAGTTGAGGATGTCCACGGCCTTCTTGGCCCGCAGGCAGACCGCGCCCAGGTCCAGCCGCACCCGGGCCCGCTCCTCTACCGTCCACGGCGCTCCGGTTAGTGCCTTGCTGTCCAGCAGGTCGGCCGCGCGGTGGGCGTGAAACTCCGCCTCGTCGGCGTTGATCCTGGCCTCTGCCACCTGCAGATGGGTCAGCGGCGCCTCGCTCTGCCTTGCGTAGTCGGTGTAGGTGATCTTGCGTCCGGGCAGCCGCTCGAAGAACGCCTCCTGCGCGGCCTTCGCCAGCCCCACGGCCGGAGCGCTGACCATCGTGCAGGCGGCGGGCATGAGCGGCATCTGGTACACCCGGGACCCGGCGTTCAGGATCGAACGGTGCCGGCCCTGCAACAGCGGAATCATCGGCAGCATCCGGTCCGCCGGCACGAAGAGTTCCTCGGCCACCGTGCTGACGCTTCCGGTGCCTCGCA
Source organism: Jatrophihabitans sp. (assembly GCA_036389035.1). Taxonomy (NCBI): domain Bacteria; kingdom Bacillati; phylum Actinomycetota; class Actinomycetes; order Jatrophihabitantales; family Jatrophihabitantaceae; genus Jatrophihabitans; species Jatrophihabitans sp. The sequence goes on along the minus strand of DASVQQ010000010.1, from coordinate 96,409 downwards.
GGCCCGCGGTGTGCCAGTCGTCCACGATCTGCAGGTCGGCCAGCGGGATGGCGGCGGTCGCCGGCTCGAAGCTGCCGTCCGGCTGCCCGATGAGCACCGCGTTGACCGTCCACTGGCTCTGCAGGCATCCGCTGTTGAACGACCACCGGCCGCTGACGACATAGCCGCCCTCGGCGGGGACGGCCATCGCGGTCGGACTGAGAATGCCGCTCACCCGGACGTCGGGGTCGGCGAAGACCTCGTCCTGCACCTCATCGGGGAACAGGCCCACCACGAAGGAGCTGACTGCCCAGGTAGAAACGGTCCAGGCAGCCGAGCCGTCACCCCGGCCGAGCTGGGCGATCACGTCCACCACGGTGCGCATGTCGGACTCATAACCCCCGTAGCGGGCCGGCAGCCGCATTCTGAGAATGCCCGCGTCGATCACGGCCTGGATGGTTTCCTCCGGCAGCCGCCGGTTCTCCTCCGACCACAGGGCGTTCTTCCGCAGCAGCGGCGCCAGTTCGGAGGCACGACCGATGAGTTCTGTTCCGGAAGGCGCTTCGGCGATGCGCATCTGATCCTCCTGGAGGTAGGCCTCGGGCCAGTACCTATTCACACTGTTCGGGCAGCGCTGATCGGTCAAGACACCGCAGGCAGCGTGATGACCTCGGCACTGGGCAGCGCGTCCCACCAGCGGGAGTAGCGGCGGTAGACGGCCGGGTCGCGGTCGGCGAGAAAGGCTGTCAGCTGCCGGGCCTCGTCCGCCAACCCCTGCCAGGCCTGGTCGCCCAGCCGGTGGAACGCGGTGGCCTCGATACCGCCGTCAACAGGGCGCCAGACCCCGGCCACGTAGCCGTCCACGAGCAGCGTCGGCAGCACGTCCCCGTTCTGCCGGATAACCAGCCGGCGGTAGTCCGGCGGGATGACCCGGCTGCGGTCGGCGTAGGCGAGCAGCGTGCTGTCCCACATCGCCATCAGCCTCGGCGGGCACGAGACCTCCGAGCACGGGAGGACCCCACCGGGCACGTCGAACAACTCCACCCCGTCCGGACCCGACAACCGCTCCAGCGAGCCGGCCAGCGCGGCGAGGGCGTCGCGGACCGTCGAACGGGTGAGCAGGGTGAACTGCGCGACGTCGGCCGCCGTGGCCGGGCCGAACCCCTCCAAGTAGCGCAGCACCAGTCGCTGGATGCACTCCTCACGATCGCCCTGGTGCGGTCGCGTCCTGGCCGCGACGTAGCTGGGACGCGGCCCGAACGACCAGGGCCCGCCGGTCCGGGCGTGCACCAGCGGCGCGAACGTCCGCAGCGCCCACCACGGCCCCGGTTTGGGCACCGGGCCCAGCCGCTCGCCGAGCCGCTCGTTGAGCAGCGCCTCGAAGTCGGCGTTGCTGCGGGGCTGGGTCGCGAACTCCAGCAGGTGCGGCATCAGCGCGTCGGCCTCGGCGGTGCTCAGCCCGATCGAGGTGAAGCGCCGGTCATAGAGCCGGGAGGCACGCAACGAGGTCAGCATCGCGGTGTGGAAGACCGGATAGTCCTCGGCGGTCACCGCGTGCAGCGTGATCCGCATCAAGCTGGCCTTGACGATCGCGTGGTCGGTGAAGGCGGCGTCCAGCTCGGCAGCGTCGAAGCCGGCCACCCGGTTCCACAGCGCCAGATAGGGCGACGCGGCCTCCTGCGCCTGGATCGCCACCACCCGGCGCACCGCGGTCACCACGTCCAGCGGCTCCCGGCGCAGCAGCAACTGCCTGCCGAGGGTGGCCCGATTCAGCTGCCGGGCGGTCAGGCTCATGCCACGATTCTCATCCACCCGCGGGCTGTGTCTGTCTAGGCGTGCGAATTAGTTATGAGTAGATTCGGCTGACGCGACACCGGCGAAGGCGAGCATGTTTTATGGCCGACGATGTTTTGCTGGTGCTATATGACCGCGGCTCGGCCGGCCCGGTCGACATCATGACCGAGTTGCCGGAGCTGGCCGATCTGGTGATCCTGGCCAGGCATCCGGACGATCCCAGCGTCAGCCTGTTCGCAGACGCCGACGCCACCTACCCGCTGGACCCGGCTGCCCTACCCGCCCTACTCGCCCGACTGCGGCCGCATCACCCGACCGGCCTGGTCACCTTCAGCGAAAGCCTCATCCCGGTGGCTGCGACGCTGGCCGCCGAGCTGGGACTGATCTATCACTCAGCGATCACCGCCGAGGCGCTGACGAGCAAGGAGCTGCAGCGCCGGCTCCTGCGCGACGCCGGGGTGGACGCCGTCCGCTTCCACCCCATCCGGGCCCGCGAGGACTGGCCGGCTGCCGTGTCACACGTGGGCCTGCCCTGCGTCGTCAAGCCGATCCGCGGCGAAGGCAGCCGAAACACCTACCGGGTCGACTCGGCCGCCCAGGGCGATCAGCTGATCGGGCGACTGCTCGGGACCCGGCCCGGCCAGCCGCCGCGCGAAACCGAGCTCATCGCCGAGGAACTGCTGGTCGGCCGCCCGAGCTGGCCGTTCGGGGACTACGTCTCCGTGGAGAGCATGCTGGTCGCCGGGGTGGCGCAGCACCTGGCCGTGACCGGCAAGCTGCCGCTCGTCGAGCCCTTCCGGGAGACGTGCTCCTACTGGCCGTCCACGCTGTCGGCGGCTGAGCAGGCCCAGGTCACGGAGCTGACCAGCAGGGCACTGGCCGCCCTGGGGGTGACCGACGGGGTATGCCACACCGAGCTGAAACTCACCCCGACCGGGCCGCGGATCATCGAGGTCAACGGCCGGCTGGGCGGCTACGTCCACGACGTCCTCAAGCGCTCCTGCGGGCTGAGCATGATCGGGCTCGCGGCCGACATCGCGCTCGGCCGGCAGTCGCTGCCGGTCCCGGTCAGCCCACCCGAGCAGGTCAGCTACATCTTCAACAACCTGCCGCCCGACGACGCCGCGCGGCTGCTCGCCGGCTCGGGCGTGGCCGAGGTCCAGCGCCTGGGCGGAGTCACGTCCTACTGGATGAACTACCGGCCGGGTGACCAGCTGGCCGGTGGGGTCTCGACCTATGAGCTGGACCTGATCCGGGGCACGGCAGCCGACCATGCCGACATGCTGGAGGTGATCAAAGCGGCGTTGGAGCTGATGCGCTTCAGCTTCGACACCGGCGGCGAGCCACCCCTGACCCTGACCGGATCCGAACTGCCCAGCGCCGCGGCGCTGTACCGGACGGCCCGCGCCGATGGTCCGGCGCCAGCGATGAGCGTCCGCCCGGTCGATAGCATCGACGAATGAGCGTTCGGAGCCCGGCCGTGCCCACCGGCCGCCGCGTTCACCGCCCGCGCAGCCCGGCGCTGGTCATCATCCTGGCCATCACCGGAGTCACGGCAGTGGGCACCGCGCTGCTCGCGCTCCCGGTGGCCGCGGCCGGCCCGGAGCGCGCCAGCTTCTGGGAGGCGCTGTTCACCGCCGCCTCGGCGGTGTGCGTGACCGGGCACCTGATCGTCAACACCGCGACGTACTGGAGCCCGTTCGGCCACGTGGTGATCCTCGTCCTGTTCCAGATCGGCGGCTTCGGGGTCATGACGATGGCCACCCTGCTGGGCATGCTGGTGTCGCGTCGGATAGGCCTTCGCACCCGCATCACCACCGCTGTCGAGACCCGCAGCCTCGGCATCGGCGACGTCCGTTCGGTGATCGCCAGCGTCCTGCGGATCAGCCTCGCGTTCGAGGCGGTGACCGCCCTCGCCCTGACCGCGCGGTTCTACTTCGGCTATGACGAGCCGGCCGGCCGGGCGCTCTGGCTCGGGGTGTTCCACGGGGTGTCGGCGTTCAACAACGCCGGCATCTCACTGTTCCGCGACAACCTGGTGCCCTTCGCCGACGACCCCTGGGTCTGCCTGCCGGTCGCCTTCGCGGTGATCTCCGGCGGCCTCGGCTTTCCGGTGCTGCTGCAGCTGCGCAGGGAACTCCTGCACCCGCGCTTCTGGACGCTCAACACCCGGCTGGTGCTGGCCGCCTCGGCCGTGCTGCTGGTCAGCGGGACCGCCTTCATCACCGCGATGGAGTGGAACAACGACCGGACCCTGGGCGAGCTGAGCTTCGGCAGCCGGCTGCTCAACGGATTCTTCCTGTCGACGATGACCCGCACCGGCGGTTTCAACAGCGTCGACATCGGCGCGCTGGACCCCGCGACCTGGCTGGGCATGGACGTCCTGATGTTCATCGGCGGCGGCCCGGCGGGTGCGGCCGGCGGCCTGAAGGTCACCACCTTCGCGGTGCTGTTCTTCATCATCTACACCGAGCTGCGCGGCGACGGCGCGGTGAACGCCCTGGGCAAGCGGCTGCCGCGCTCGGCGCACCGCCAGGCGATCACCGTCGCCCTGGTCTCGGTCGCGGTGGTCGTGGTCGCGACCCTGGCGCTGCTGGTCATGACCGAGTTCACCCTTGACCAGGTGCTGTTCGAGGTGGTGGCAGCGTTCTCGACGGCGGGCATGAGCACCGGCATCACCCCCGACCTGCCGCTGGCCGGCCAGATGATCGTGGTGATCCTGATGTACCTGGGTAGGGTCGGACCGGTCATCCTCGCCTCCGGGCTGGCTCTGCGGCGTACGACCAGGCTGTACGAACTCCCGAAGGAGCGACCCATCATTGGCTAGGTCCACATGGCTCGGCAAGTCCACCGCCGGCTCCCGGCTGGCCGCGGCTGACTCCGTCGTGGTGATCGGCCTCGGCCGGTTCGGCACCGCTCTCGCGCTGGAGCTGATGGCCGCCGGCACCGACGTGCTGGGAATCGACGACGACGAGGACATCGTCCAGTCACTCAACGGCCAGCTCACCCAGGTGGTCCGCACGGACTCCACCAAGGAGGAGGCGCTGCGCCAGCTCGGCGTGCACGAGTTCGACCGGGCCGTGGTGGGCATCGGCACCGACATCGAGGCCAGCATCCTGACCGGGTCGCTGCTGCTCAACTTTCAGGTGCCCAACATCTGGGCCAAGGCGATCAGCCTGCCGCACGGGCGGATCCTGGAGCAGATCGGCATCGAGCACGTGGTGTACCCGGAGCACGACATGGGCCGGCGGGTGGCCCACCTGGTGCGGGGGGCGATGCTGGACTACATCCAGTTCGAGGACGACTTCGCGATGGTGAAGACGGTGGTGCCGGCCGAGCTGGTCGGCAAGCGCCTCGGTGACACCGCCGTGCGCTCCCGTCACGACGTCACCGTGGTGGCCGTGCACCACACGGGCGCCGGTTTCACTTACGCCACGGCCGACACCGTCCTGGAGGAGGGCGACACCGTCATCGTGTCCGGTCGGACCGCGGCCGCCGAGCGGTTCGCCCAGCTGCGGTAGCGGGCAGCGAGCCGCCGGCACCCACCCCGCGGTGACCGCTCACGGGCGGTCGAGCACCGCTCGCAGGTAGGCGGCGGTGCGGCTCGCGGCAGTGTCGGCGACCTCGGCCGGGGTGCCGGTCGCGACGATCCGGCCGCCCTGGTCACCTCCGCCCGGCCCGAGGTCGACAACGTGGTCGGCCGCGGCGGCGACGTCCATGTCGTGTTCGATGACGACCACCGTGTTACGCGCGTCGACCAGCGCGTGCAGCAGCCGCATCAGCCGGTCGACGTCGGCCGGATGCAGGCCGGTGGTGGGTTCGTCCAGGACGAACAGGGTGTGACCGCGCGACGCGCGCTGCAGCTCGGTGGCCAGCTTGATCCGCTGTGCCTCGCCGCCGGAAAGCTCTGTCGCCGGCTGGCCGAGGGTCAGGTAGCCCAGGCCCACCTCGCCGAGGGTGGCCAGACTGCGAGCGACGGCTGGCACGTCTGCGAAGAAGTCGGTGGCGGCGTCCACGCTCAGCGCCAGGACGTCGGCGATGGAGTTGCCGCGGTAGCGCACCTCGAGTGTCTCGGGGTTGTACCGAGCCCCGTGACAGACCGGGCACGGTGAATAGGCCCCGGGAAGGAACAGCAGTTCCACCGCGACGAATCCCTCGCCCTGACAGTTCGGGCAGCGACCGTCCTCGACGTTGAAGGAGAACCGGCCCACCGAGTAGCCGCGCCGTCGTGCCTCATCGGTTGCCGCGAACAGCTTGCGGACCCCGTCGAACAGGCCGGTGTAGGTGGCCAGGTTCGACCGCGGCGTGCGCCCGATAGGCTTCTGATCCACCTCCACCAGCCGGTCTATCGCGTCCAGGCCGCTGAGCCGGCCGATGCTGGCGGCGGTGACCGGAACGTCGTCGCCTTCCTGCTCGTCGGTGGTGGCGGCGTCCCTGGCCGCGGCGTCCCTGGCCAGGCCGAGGTGATCCCGGACGGCGGTGGCGAGCACCGCGGTGACCAGAGTCGTCTTGCCCGAGCCGGACACTCCGGTGACCGCGGTGAACACCTCGAGCGGCACGTCGACATCGACCCCGTCGAGGTTGTGGTGCCGCACCCCCCGCAGCTCGAGAAAACCGGCGGGCGTCCGCTGGCGGCTCTGCTCCCTGGGCGGATTGGCGAGATAGCGACCCGTCACCGAACCCGCGACCCGCTCCAGCCCGGTCGGCGGCCCGCTGTAGAGCACCAGGCCGCCGTGCGTCCCGGCGCCCGGGCCGATGTCGATCAGCCAGTCGGCGTGGGAGATCACGTCCGGCTCGTGCTCGACGACGAGCAGCGAATTACCTGCCTCGCGCAGCCGATCGAGCACCTCCAGCAGGTCCTGGGTGTCGGCGGGATGCAGTCCGGCCGACGGCTCGTCCAGGACATAGACGACACCGAACAGGCTCGATCGCAGCGTCGTTGCCAGCCGGAGCCGCTGCAGCTCACCGGAGGACAGGGTCGGTGTGGCGCGGCTCATCGAGAGGTAACCGAGTCCGAGCCCGGTCAGCGCGTCGATGCGGGCGCGCAGGTCTGCCACGATGCCGCGCGCGACGTCGCTGCCCGGCGCCGTGTCCAACCGGGCCGCGAGCGCGGTCAGCGGCAACGCGGTGAGCTCGGCGATGCTGGCGCCGGCAACCGTGACGGCCAGCGCCTCGGGTCGCAGCCCGGCGCCGCCGCAGACCGGGCAGGGGCGGATCTCGACGTGCTGCAGGGCTTTGCGGCGCAGCGTCGCGCTCTGAGAGTTGGCCAGGGTGTGCAGCACGTAGCGCCGGGCGCTCTGGTAGGTGCCCTGGTACGGCCGCTGGATCCGGTGCGCCTCCCGCTCGGCATGGACGGTGACGACGGGTTGCTCGTCGGTGAACAGGATCCAGTCGCGTTCCGCCTGCGGGAGCTCGCGCCAGGGCCGGTCCACGTCGTAGCCGAGGGCGGCGAGGATGTCGCGGTAGCTCTTGCCCTGCCACGCGCCGGGCCAGGCGGCCACTGCCTTGTGCCGGATGGACAAGCTCTGATCCGGCACCAGCGAGGCCTCGGTGACCTCATGCACCCGTCCCAGGCCGTGGCAGTGCGGGCAGGCGCCGGCCGGGGTGTTGGACGAGAAGGCGTCGGAATCGAGCCGGTCCGCGCCGGTGGGGTAATCACCGGCCCGGGAGAACAGCATCCGCAACGAGTTGGACAGCGCGGTGACGGTGCCGACCGTGGACCGCGACTGCGGTGTGCCGCGTGCCTGCTGCAGCGCGACCGCCGGCGGCAACCCGGTGATCTCACCGACGTCCGGAAGTGCGATCTGGTCGATCAGCCTGCGCGCGTACGGGGCGACCGATTCCAGGTAGCGGGCCTGCGCCTCGGCGTACACCGTTCCGAACGCCAATGACGACTTGCCCGAGCCGGAGACGCCGGTCACCACCACCAAGGCATCGCGCGGGATGTCGACGTCGACGGCGCGCAGGTTGTGCACCCGCGCGCCCCGCACGCGGATCACCGCATCACCAGTCCTGCGCATCCGTCGATCTTCGCAGTACCCCCGCCGGGCCGCTGAGCGCTCGGCCCTGGTGCGCCATCACTGTCACCGCGGACCGGAGGAATGCAGGGCGGCAATAGACCTGACTGCGGAATATTTATTCAGGTGACTGCAGGGGTTCCCACTGCGCTCCCGTGCGGTACACAATTACCGCCTATCTCAAGCGAGGAGAAAACGTGAGCACAGGACGAATCGGCGTGGCCCAGGGCACCGCGATCTACGTCGGCGCCATCCTCGGCGCCGGCCTGCTCGCGCTGCCGGCACTGGCCGCCGAGGTGGCGGGCCCCGCGTCGGTGCTGGCCTGGGGACTGCTGCTGTTGCTGTGCGTGCCGGTCGCGGCCACCTTCGCGGCACTGGGCTCGCGCTACCCCGACGGCGGCGGCATCGCGACCTTCGTCTACAAGGCCTTCGGCCGGCGGGCCTCGGCCGTGGTGGGCTACTGGTTCTACTTCGCCTGGCCGGTGGGCGGGCCGGCGACCGCGTACGTCGGTGGGCTCTACATCGCCGACGCCCTCGGCGGCGGCACCACCACCGCCGTGATCGCCTCGGCCCTGCTGCTGGCCGCCGCCTTCGCGACCAACGTGTTCGGGCTGCAGGTGTCGGCCCGGATCCAGCTGATCCTGGTCGGGCTGCTGGCGGTGATGCTGCTGGTGGCCTGCGTGGCAGCGCTGCGCAGCGCGGACTCGGAGAACCTGACGCCGTTCGCCCCGCACGGCTACCCCGCGATCGGCCAGGCCGCCAGCCTGCTGTTCTTCTCCTTCGCCGGCTGGGAAGCGGTCACTCACCTGTCGGGTGAGTTCCGCAACCCCCAGCGCGACCTGCGCCGGGTGACCGCCCTGACCCTGGTGTCCATCGGAGTCCTGTACGTCGGGCTGGCGCTGACCTGCGTGCTGGTGCTGGGCCCGCGGCTAGCCGACACCACGGTGCCGCTGGCGGAGTTGCTGAAGCTCAGCTTCGGCGACGCGGCCTCGGCCGTGACGGCGACGCTGGCCGCCGTGCTCACCTTCGGCGCGTTGAACTCCTACCTGGCCGGGACGTCCCGGCTGGGCGCGGCGCTGGCCCGGGACGGCGCGCTGCCGGTGTGGCTGGCCAAGGGAGGCGCCCCCGGCGAGGTGCCGCGCCGCAGCCTGGCCGTGATCGCGCTGAGCGCCACCGCCGTGACGATCGTGGCCGGCCTGCTCGGGGCCGACCTCGGCCAGATCATCCTGGCCACCTCGGCGTGCCTGCTCGCCGTGACCGTGGCGGGCCTGGCCGCGGGCTTCAAGTTGCTTCCCAACGGCCGGCCGATGTGGTGGGGCGCGATCTTCGCCGCTCTCGCCATGGCAGTGGTGCTGCTGTTCTCCGGCTTCTTCCTCGCCCTGCCGGTGGGCCTGGCGCTGGCCGCGACGCTGTACACGGCGACCAGCGGGTCCAAGCGGCGGGCAGCCGCGGAACCGGCCGCCGGCACCGCCACCGAACCGGCCGCGGCGGCCGGCGCTGCCGGTGACGGCCCCGCTGACTGGCCGGAGCCCGTCCCGGCGGTGGGCACCGGCACCGAGCAGGCCGACTGAGCGCCCAGCAGGACTAGCGCCGAGCAGGACTGAGCCGAGCGCTTGCCGTCGCCCGGTTGGGATTACCATGCCCTGACGCAGGTGCTCGATGTGCCGCGGTGCAGACTTGCGTTGAGTGCCTAGGAGGCCACGGATGAAGTTTCGACTACAGCGGCAAGAGTTCGCCGAGGCCGTCGCCTGGACCGCCCGCAGCATCCCGACCCGCCTGCCGGTGCCGGTGTTGGCCGGCCTGCTGCTGCAGGCCAAGGAGGGCCAGCTGCAGCTGTCCGGCTTCGACTACGAGGTCTCGACCCGGTGCGACCTGGACATCCAGCTCTTCGAGGAGGGCTCGGCGGTGGTCGCCGGCCGGTTGCTGGCCGAGATCACCAAGGCACTGCCGGCCAAGCCGGTGGACGTCGAACTGGTCGGTGACAGCGTCGAGCTGACCTGCGGCGGCGCCCAGTTCACGCTGCCCACCCTGCCGCTGGAGGACTACCCGCGCCTCCCCCCGATGCCCGAGCTGGCCGGCACCATCAAGGCCGCCGAGTTCAGCACCGCGGTCAGCCGGGTCACGATCGCCGCCGGCCGCGACGAGACGCTGCCGATGCTCACCGGCGTGCAGGTCGAGATGGCCGGTGACCGGATCACCATGTCGGCGACCGACCGCTACCGGCTGGCGATGACCGAGCTGGCCTGGCAGCCCGAGCGTCCCGACCTCGAGATGAGCGCGCTGATCCCGGCCAAGGCGCTGTCGGACACGGCTCGGGCGCTGGGCGCCGCCGGCGGTGACGTGCAGCTGCACCTGGACCCGGTGTCCACCGACCAGTCCCTGGTCGGGCTCGGCTCGCAGTCGCGCCAGACCACCTCCCGGATCATGTCCGGGCCCTACCCCAACGTGCGGGCGATCTTCCCGACCAGCCACAACAGCCGGTTGACCATCGCCACCAAGGACCTGACCGACGTGGTGCACCGGATCGCGCTGGTCACCGACCGCGGCAACCCGCTGCGGTTGCAGGTCAATGAGGACGAGCTGGTGATCGAGGCCGGCGGGCTGGGTTCGGCCCGGGCCCGGGAAGCCACCGAGGCCAAGCTCGAGGGCGAGACCCTCAAGATCGCCATCAACCCGCAGTTCATGCTCGACGGCCTGGGCGCGGTCGGCTCCCCGAACGTGATCCTGTCCTTCGTCTCGACCCACAAGCCGGTGATGATGCTGCCGGCCGACGACAACGGCGAGGTCATCCCCGGCTTCCGCTACGTCGTGATGTCGGTGCGGATGCCCGAAGGCTGATCGGCCGGTTAACCGACCAGGCCGGGCCCGCTGGGATCCGGCAGCGGGCCCGGATCCGGCAGCGGGCCGGGCTCCGGCGGGCTGGGCGCCGGGCTCGGCGCCGGCGGGCCTGGCTCCGGACCGGGCCCAGGCATCGGCTGCGGCGGGGTCGGCCCCGGAACCGGCTCGGGCTCCGTGGGGCTCGGCTCCGGCGAGATCGGGGGCACCGTCGGGCCCGGATCGATCGGGGGCACCGTCGGGCTGGGTGCGATCGGATCGGTCATGAGGGCTGTCCCTGCGCCGGGTCGATGGCCGACTGCACGGCGTCGGCCGGCGCGGAGTCGGCCGCCTGCTGCTCGGTGTGGGCGCCGGCGGTGGTGAGCCGGCCGTCCGCGGACTCCAGGTGCGCCCGGACGAACCACTGGTACTGCTCCAGCAACCTGGCCTGGCCGATGAGCATGTCCTGGCTGACCGGATCCGGCTCCTCGGTGGCCTCGATGGCCTTGCGGTGGCTTTCGATGACGCCGCCGTAGACGAGGTCCAGGGCGGCCAGGTGCTCCAGCGCGGTGGCCCGGCCGAGTGAGTAGTCATCCCAGCTGCGCCCGGCGACCAGCGCGCCCGGGGTGCCGATCGGCGAGCCGCCCAGCGTGGCGATCCGCTCGGCGGTGTCGTCCACCATCAACCGCACCGCGTCGACCTGCGGGTCCAGCATGGTGTGCACCGCGATGAAGTGGGTGCCCACCACGTTCCAGTGGATGTGCTTGAGGGTCAGCGCGAGGTCGTTCAACGCGTGCAGCCGGTCCTGCAGCAGGGCCACCAGGTCATCGGCGTCGCCCTGGGCGATGCCGGGAATCGTGTAGGCGGTCCGCTGGCGTGCGGCGGGGGAAGAGTCGGTCGACATGTGCTGGCACGTCCTTCGAGTTGTCTTACGGTGACGCACTCGGCCCCTGACAGCGCTGGACGCTCGCGAAGTCCGTTCACGGTTCGGCCACTGCCGCGGTCGGCGCATCGGCGCGGGTCGCTCGGCTGCCGGGTTGAGCCGATGTCCCGACCGTACCGAGCTGTTCGGCATTTTTAAAGCGAGCGGATCCAGGCACCAAACCGTGCAGTCAACCGTTGAAGGGGTGTGCGGCGCCGGAGCCGCGACCTACGTCAAGCCCCCCGCGACGCGCACCGGCCCGGCGTCGCACCCTGGTGTCGTCGCACTATGAGTCGAGCTAGGGCTCAGCCCTGCCGGCGGTCGCCGCGCTCCACCTCGTCTACCAGCTGGGCGCAGGCCTGGGCCACCACCTCGGGATGGCGCCGCATGATCCAGTGCCCACCCGCCACCGTGTGAATGCGCAGGTCGCTGGCGTAGGGCACCGGGGCCTCGGTCTGCAGCGACACGCTGACGAACGGATCACCGGTCGGCGCCAGCACCTGGACCGGCATGCCGGCGCGCGCGCGTGCCGAGGGCGAGCGCTGTGGACGCCTGTTGGCCCGGTAGAGCTCCAGTCCGTTGATCCGGTCGGCCAGTGACCGCTCGTCGGCGGCCGACCGCCGCTGGCCCATCAGCCGGTCCAGCACCCCGCTGCGCCAGCCCAGTTCGGGCAGCCCGGGAACCTGGAAGAGCGGCAGGTAGAACGAGCGGCCCAGCTGCTGGAACAGGGTCGCCAGCTCGCGCGGTGAGGGCCGCAGCTTGGAGCGCAGCCAGCGGCCGGCCTGCTCCAGGCCCGGCCCTGAGATGGAGGTGTAGCTGGCGATCCGGTCCTGCAGCCGTGTGCTGGTGACGCACTGCCAGCCCTGGATCGATCCCCAGTCATGAGCCAGCAGGTGCACCGGACGATCCGGGCTGACGGCCTCGATGACCGAGTTGAAGTCGGCTTCGAGCTGGTCGAGGCGGTAACCGGCGCGGCTGCCAGGGGTGCCTGATCGGCCGGCGCCGCGCACGTCGTAGCTGACGACGTGGTACTTCTCGCGCAACAGCTCGACAACCCCGTTCCAGATCGAGGCGTTGTCGGGGTAGCCGTGAATCGCGACGATGGTGGCAGCGCCGGGATCGCCTGCCTCGTACACCGCCAGTTCCAAGCCGTCGGTCGCCTTCACCCAGCTGGGAGTCATACGGCATCACCCCTTCACGCGCGGTCACAAGCAGCACAGCCGGCACAAGCCAGCATGACCGGCGCCGCTTGGATCGACGCGGCGCCGGCGCTGGTTGAGAGGTGGTCTTGTCAGGACCGGTGGGAGGTTACGGCCATTCGGCGTGCAGCATGGTGAGCACCTCCCTTGTCAGCTGTGGGTTCAGCTGCTGGCGCGCGACGAATGAGGTCATTCACCGCGCGAATCTACGACGCCAGGCGTCTGGATCTTACTGGTAGACATCTTGGTCGATCTGGGTGGGTTTCGCATATTGTGGAACCTGACAAGACCAGGTACGTGCCGCCGTTGGTTGCTGACAGTGACAGCATTGTGACAATTCAGTCCGACAATCTTGCGGCATACTTTTTGCTACTACTGAGCTGCGTTAAACGTATGACGCCACGGTGCGGCCACACACTGTCGAGTCGTCTCATCCCTCCTCCTCCAGACGTTTGGAGCTCGATCGGCGCCATGTCAGCCCCCAGCCTCGACCCGGCGGACGGGCTGGCGCGCGGCCGGCTCGGCTGGCTGAGGGGCTGGCGATTGTGGACGGTGCCGCCCAGGGCACTGGCGCTGATCGTCGGCGTCGAGCTGATCACGGTGGTCGCCACCGCGCTGAGCCTGGCCGTGAGTTACCGCGAGTGCCTGACCGCGACGGCGACGGCACGACTGGTCGCCCTGCTGCTGCTCAGCATCGCCTACTCCGAGATCACCTACCGGATGCAGCGGATGCGCCGCTACCTCGTAGGTGGAGCGGTGCTGATCGGCCTGCAGTCGGTGTGGGCGTTCGCCGGGGTGCTGATCCTGCCGATCGGGTACACCGCGGCCCTGGCATGGGGCCTGTTCCTGGTGGCGGCGATGCGCCGGCGGCAGCAGAAGGCGGTCGTCTACCGGCTCACCTACACCGGCGCCACCGTGGTGATCGCCGCCCTGGCCGCCAAGGTGGTGGCCACCTCGATCCAGCCCCGGATCGAGGAGCTCGCGCCCGGCGCGCTGACCGCGGTGGCCGTCTCGACCGCCGCCGTGACCTTTTTTTTGATCAACACCGGGCTGGTGGTCATGGTGATCTACCTGGCCTCCGGCGCCCAGTCGCTGGCCGGGCTGCTGCCGGCCAAGGAGGAGTTGGGGCTGGAGGCCGCGACCCTGGTGCTCGGCGTGATGACCGCCGAGATCATCCTGCGACTGGCCTGGCTGACGCCTACCGTGCTGATCCTGATGTTGCTGCTGCAGCGCAGCTCGCTGGTCTCCCAGCTGGAAGTCGCGGCGACCACCGACTCCAAGACCGGGCTGTTGAACGCGGCGGCCTGGCAGGAGTTGTCCCAGCGGGAACTGCTGCGCGCCCAGCGGGAAAGCACCCCGTGCGCCGTCCTGCTGATGGACCTGGATCATTTCAAGAGGGTCAACGACACCGCGGGCCACCTGGCCGGCGACGCCGCGCTCAAAGCCATCGGCGACGCCCTCAAACGCGAGCTGCGCGGTTATGACGCCGTCGCCCGGTTCGGCGGCGAGGAGTTCGTGATATTCCTCGACGACCTCGGCATGGACGAGGCCTGCCAGGTGTCCGAGCGGATCCTGAGCCGGATCCGCGGCCTGGTCATCAACTCGACCGCTGCCGGCCAGCGGATCTGGCTCACCGCCTCGATCGGGATCGCGGCCTACCCCCAGCACGGCCAGCTCCTCACCGAGCTGATGGAGCAGGCCGACAACGCGCTCTACCTGGCCAAGCAGTCCGGCCGCGACCGGATCGGGCTGCCGCCGAGCCTGCCTGACTGTGCCGGGCCGGGCTGAGCGGGCTGCCTGGCTGAGCCTGCCTGCCTGGCTGAGCCTGCCTGGTTGAGGCTGAGCCTGCCTGGCTGAGCGTCCTGCAGGCAGTCATATCGCAAGCTGCACACCCTCACAGCCATCGCACAGCGACACGACCCAGAGTGTGGGCATGAGCTCCCACGAGTACCCGCCACCGCCTTCAGCTGGCGAGAACTCGGCCGCGCCCGAGCCGGAGCGCGCGCCGGAGCGGGTCGAGCCCGCCGCGCAGCGGGTCGAGCCCGCAACGCAGCCGACCCACAGTTACCAGCCCGGCCAGTCGCCGCAGGCCGGCGGCTACCAGCAGGCGTACTACCCGCCGGCGCCCGCCTTTCAGCCGCCCACTCCGTACGGCGGTGGCGACTTCGCCCACCACGGCTACCCACCCCCGCCGCAGGGTTACCAGCCGGTCCAGCACACCCAGCAACTGCCTCGCCTGGACGGCCCGCCACCGGCCGAGCCCACCGGCCGCCGCCGGCGCGGCCGGTCGCTGCTGGTAACCGCCCTGCTCGCCGCCCTGCTCGGTGGCGGCGTCGGCGGCGGGGTGGTCGCGCTGGCCGACCGCGACGACAGCGCCTCGGTGAACACCGGCCTGCGGATCACCAACGCCACCGGCGCGCCGGCCGCCCAGCTGGATGGCACGATCGGGGCTGCTGCGGCCAAGATCCGGCCCAGCGTGGTGACCATCGGGGTCACCAGCGGCCAGGAGTCCGGCACCGGCTCGGGCGTCATCATCCGCCCGGACGGCTACATCCTCACCAACGACCACGTGGTCTCCACCGCGAACGGGACCGGCAGGATCCAGGTCATGCTGGCCGACGGGCGCACCGCCCCGGCCAAGATCGTCGGCCGGGACCCCGCTGACGACCTGGCCGTGATCAAGGTCGAGGGCCTCAGCAACCTGCCCGCGGCGACCTTCGCCAAGTCCAGCTCGCTGAGCGTGGGGCAGAGCGTGGTCGCGGTCGGCGCGCCGCTGGGCCTGTCCGACACGGTGACCGCCGGCATCGTCAGCAACCTGTCCCGGCCGGTGCGCGCCGGTGACAACGGTGAGGCGGTGTTCGCGGCGATCCAGACCGACGCGGCGATCAACCCCGGCAACTCCGGCGGCCCGCTGGTCGACCTCAACGGCTCGGTGGTCGGCATCAACGCCGCAATCGCCACCGAGAACTCCCGCGGCCTGCAGATCCCCGGCCAGCAGGCCGGCAACATCGGCATCGGCTTCGCGATCCCCTCCGACGAGGCCAGCCGGATCGCCAGCGAGCTGATCGCCACCGGCAAGGCCACCCGCGCCGTGCTGGGCGTCGAGGTCGGCGGGATGCAGAACACCACCCAGTCCCAGCCTGGCGTGCCGCTGCGCGCGGTGACCGACGGCGGAGCGGCGGCCAAGGCCGGTTTGAAGAAGGGCGACATCGTCACCTCCCTCGACGGTCAGCGGGTCACCACCGCCGACTCGCTGATCGCGGCGGTCCGCAACCACGCGCCGGGCGAGCGGGTCAAGATCACTTACATTCGCGGTGGCAAGACTGCCGAGATCGAGGTCACACTGGGTTCCACGACCAGCTGAGCCACCGACGCCCGCCCCCGGTCCACCTGAGGCACAACCCAGGCCGACCAGGCCCGGGCGTCGTTCCCAGCAGCCGGGCCGCGAGATTCTCGCGGCCCGGCTGCGGCCAATTTCTGAGCGCTCAGCAGTCGTGACGCCGCAGGCTACCGGCGGGTAACCTCGGCCCGTGCCCACCCACCAGGTCCTCAACGTCCCCGCGCCGTGGGACGGGGTCAACCTCTTCGACGACGACCGCGCGCTGTCGGCGGCGCTGTCCGGGGCCGATGCCGGTCAACTGCGCCGGCTGAGCCTGCTGGGCCGGCAGGCCGGCAGCCCCGAGGCGCAGGACTGGGCGCGGCTGGCCAACCTGTACCCCCCGGTGCTGCGCAGCCACGATCGGTACGGCAACCGCATCGACGAGGTGGAGTTCCACCCGTCCTGGCACCAGCTGATGGGCGTGGCCGTCGCCAACGGCCTGCACGCCGCGCCCTGGACAGATCCCAGCCCGAACGCCCACCTGGTCCGGGCGGCCGGCTTCTACGTGTGGGGCCAGCTCGAGCAGGGCCACGGCTGCCCCATCTCGATGACCTACGCGGTGCTGCCCGCGCTGCGGCACAGCCCCGAGCTGGCGGCCGAGTACGAGCCCGGGCTGACCAGCCTGAGCTATGACTTCGGGTTGCGGGCGCCGGCCGCCAAGTCCGGCCTGCTGGCCGGCATGGCGATGACCGAGAAGCAGGGTGGCTCCGACGTCCGGGCCAACACCACCCGGGCAGTGCCCAACGCCGACGGCAGCTACTCGATCACTGGCCACAAATGGTTCTGCTCGGCGCCGATGTGCGACCTGTTCCTGGTGCTGGCGCAGGCCGAATCCGGCTTGAGCTGCTTTCTGGTGCCCCGCGTGCTGCCCGACGGCAGCCGCAACGTCTTCGCGCTGCAACGGCTGAAGGACAAGCTCGGCAACCGGTCCAACGCCTCGTCCGAGGTGGAGTTCGAGGCCAGCACCGGCTGGCTGGTGGGCGTTGAGGGACGCGGCGTGCGCACCATCCTGGAGATGGTCGGCATGACCCGGCTGGACTGCGTGATCGGCTCGGCGGCAGTGCAGCGAGCCGCCCTGACCCAGGCCATGCACCACATCGCCGGCCGGGACGCCTTCGGCGCCAGGCTGTCCGACCAGCCGCTGATGCAAGAGGTGGTGGCCGATCTCGCGGTCGAGGCGCAGGCCGCGGCGGCGCTGTTCCTGCGACTGGCCACGGCGGTAGACCGTGCCGAGACGCCGCTGTTGCGGCTGGCCCTGGCCGCGGCGAAGTTCTGGGTCTGCAAGCGCACTCCGATGGTGGTCGGCGAGGCCCTGGAGTGCCTGGGCGGCGCCGGTTACGTCGAGGAGTCCCCGCTGCCGAGGTACTTTCGCGAGTCGCCGCTGAACTCGATCTGGGAGGGCTCGGGCAACGTCATCGCGCTGGATGTGGTGCGCGCGGCGAGCCGCGAGCCCGACTCGGTGCAGGCGCTGCAGGACGAGCTGGCGCTGTCCGCCGGGGCTGACCGCCGGCTCGACGCGGCCACCGACCAGCTGGCCGAGCGGTTAGCCGGATTGGGCGCGGACCCGGACGCCGATGCCCGCTCGGCCCGCGGCCTGGCCGGGTTGCTGGCCCGCACGTTGCAGGCCAGCCTGCTGGTCAGGGCGGCAGGGTCACCTGACGCGGACCCGGGCGCCGCCGCGGTCGCCGAGGCGTTCCTGGCCAGCCGATCCAGCGGCTCCGGACCCGGCGTGTTCGGCTCGGCAGGCGCCGGCCTGGGTCGGCCCGTGATCGAGGCGGTGCTCGAATACTGCGATCCGAATCGAGGCGGCGGCCGGCGCTGACCGGGCCACGGATCCTGGCTCCCGGCTGGCGAAGCGGTAGTGAGTTAGGTCACAAATGTGACGTAACGGTGGTTAGTGCCTCAGATCAATCCCGGCTGCCTGTGCCCCGGTCCCGAAGGTCTTGGGCTCGGCCTCGGCTGCGTCGGACTCCGCTACTGCCTCGTCCGCGGTCGGCTCGGCTTCATTCACGTTCGGCTCGGCTTCGGCTGGCTCGGCATTGCCCTCGGCCTCGTCGAGCTCGGCCTCGTCGAGCTCGGCCTCACCTGCCTCGGGCGCGGTGTCGGCCTCGCCTGCCTCGGCCTCGCCTGACTCAGACGCGGCGTCGGCCGGCCCGCCCTTGCCGCGCCGAGGAATCGTCACAGTGCCGGATTCGAGATCGATCCGACGGCCGCCGGAGGAGTCCCCGATTTCTTCGCGGGTTGACTGCAGCCGGCGCTTCTCCTCATCCATGTGGCGCTTGCCTGGATTGAAAAGGGTGTCAATTCCCCACTGCGTCATGGTTTCAGACTACGCGTCGCTTGCGCGCCCGACGTAGCCTTGAGGAATGAGTTTCCTGCGCCCCAGAACCGGGATGGTCACCGCCGAGACCGCCCTGCCCGGCCGGACCGACTACCGGTTCAGCGTCCCTGAGACCCACCACGTCACCGGCCGCCGGATCCGCGAGCCGTTCGAGCAGGACGGCCTGCAGACCGCGGTGTTCGGCATGGGTTGCTTCTGGGGCGCGGAGAAGGACTTCTGGCAGCACGAGAACGTCTGGTCCACCGCGGTCGGCTATGCCGGTGGCTACACCGAGCACCCGACGTATGAGGAGACCTGCACCGGACTCACCGGCCACGCCGAGGTGGTCCGGGTGATCTTCGACCCGGCCCGGATCAGTTACCCGGAACTGCTAAGCGTGTTCTTCGAGAACCACGACCCGACCCAGGGGATGCGGCAGGGCAACGACATCGGCAGCCAGTACCGCTCGGCGATCTTCTACACCAGCGACTCCCAGCGCGAGCAGGCCGAGGCGGCGGCCAAGGCGTTCGGCCAGCGGCTGGCCGAGGCCGGCTACGGCGCGATCACCACCGAGATCGCCCCGCTGCGCCAGTTCTACTACGCCGAGGACTACCACCAGCAGTACCTGGCCAAGAACCCGAACGGCTACTGCCCGGTGTTCGCCACCGGCGTGAGCTGCCCGGTCGGGCTGTTCGCGCCGTCCTCCTGAGCACGCTGTCCTCCTGAGCACGCCGTCCTCCTGAGCCCGGGTCGCGGTTCGGGCGGGAGGTTGCGTCCGGCTAGGTGCTCTGCTGCGCCAGGCGCTGCTGGATGGACTGCTGCAGCCGCTGCAGGCCGGTCGGGCCCACCAGCGGTAGCTGGCTCTCGACCAGTTGCAGGATGTCGCGGTCAGACCGCACCGCCTCGCTGGACTGGATGAGGACCGTTCCGGCGCCGGTGAAGTCGAACTGGCGTTCCTCACCCGAGGAGGCGCCCATCATGGCCATCGCCGAGCCGAGGAAGCCCGCCATCCAGCCCGCGTCATAGCGGTGGCTCGGGGCCGGGCAGTCCGCCCAGCCGAGCAGCGCCTCGGGGTCGACCCGCAGCGGCGGCTCGGCGAACATCACCGCCCCGGAGGACGAGGCGAGGAACTTGCCCGTCCCGACCAGGGTCAGAAAGCCGGGCACGATCGACTGCTGCAGCGCCAGGCTGCCCTCGAAGGCCAGCAGGTTCGAGGCCTTGATGGTGAGGTTGCCGTCGTCCAGGTCGTAGGAGTTGATCTCGTAGCCCCGGTCTCCGAGCACCAGCTTGCCGTGGCCCTCGGCCACCACCCAGTCCTGGGCGTACAGCGGCGAGGAGAACTGGGCGGTGACCATCTGGAAGATGTGCCCACTCAGGCCGCGACCGCGCACGGCCACGAACTTCAGCGAGCCGTAGAAGGCGATCATGGCGCCCTTGGTCATGAACCAGGGCTGGGTGATCTCCAGCGAGTACGCGTACGGGTTGTCCGGCACGTTGTCGTTGTCAGGCAGCGACATCGCGCTGTGCACCGCGATCGTCATAGCTTCTGCTCCGATGCCTGGACGTAGACGACGCCGTCACCGCTCAGCTGCAGTTGCATGGCCTCCCCGCCTCCCTTACCCACCGCGTCGCGCCAGCCGACCTTGGCCGCGAGCTTGACCTCGACGTTGCCCACGTGACCCACGTAGGCCTGCGGGTCGACGAACGTGCCGCCGCCGGCCCGGACCGGGAGCTCGATGGTGCCGCCGTGGCTGAGCAGCACCACCGCGCCCTGGCCGGAGAGCTGGGTGGTGAACAGGCCCTGGCCGGTGACGGCGCCGCGGACCATGCCGCGCAGCCCGCCGCCGCCCGAGCCGCCCGAGGACAGCGGCACCACCGCGGACTGCAGGTTCGCCGTGTGGGCCAGCAGCCGGCTGGACTCGACCACCAGCCGGTCACCGCGCAGCGGCACCACAGTCACGTGCAGCCCGGCCCGGCCGTAATGGACCTCGCCGTTGCCGGTGGCGACCATCATGATCTGGTGCTCGCCGGCCATGGCCCGTCCGGCCATGCCGACCAGCCCGCCCATGGCTCCCATGGCGCCGCCACCGGCCGCGCCGCCCGGGCCGTGCGGGGTGAACCGGACGTCACCGGTGTAGAAGAGCATCGCGCCCTTGCGGGCCAGCACGTCGCCGCTGGCGGCCAGGTTGATCCTGACCACCTTGGAATTGACCTTCTCGAATGTCATGGTCGCTCCGCGGGCTGGATGTAGACCACACCCTGGCCTTCCCAGCGCAGGGAGTACGGCTCGCCGCTGCCCTCACCCACCACCGAGGCCCAGGAGATATCGGTGATGAAGGACTGGTTCAACTGACCGCGGGCCGCGACGAAGGCGTCCGGGTCGACCACCAGGGGGTACTGGGCGGAGACCTCGAGGCCGATCAGCGGGCCGCCGGCCGACAGGATCGCCACCTGGCCGGTCCCGGTCACCGTCGTGGTGAACAGCCCCTGCCCGGTGGCCGCGCCGCGGACTCCGGCGAACTTGACGTCCATCCGCAGCTGGCCCACCAGGGCCAGCAGCTGGCGCGACTCGATCTGCAGCGTCTCGTTGTTCAGCTCGACCAGCGTGATGTCCTGGGCGTCGAGGGCGAAGTAGACCACCCCCGACCCGGTGCACTCCATCAGGGACAGCGACTCGCCGGTGGCCTTGCGCTTCAGGCCGGCCATCATGCCCTCGCCGCCGCCCATGCCGGCGCTCTTGAACTGCACCTGCCCGTCATAGGCCACCATCGACCCGCTGATCGCGCGGATGCCGGTGTTCTGCAGGTGGGCCTCCAGCACCCGTCGCCCGTTGGTTCTCAGCTGACTCATCGACACTCCCCCTGGTGCCCGGTCGACGGGCCCGTCGGTGAGCCCCCGCCTCGACGCCAGCGACGCTAGCAGCCCAGCGGCTCCCGGTGCCTAAGAACGGCCAGGGCCGGGGTGACATGCTCGCCCGGTGACCGGTCCGGACTTCGATTTCGACTCGCTTCGCCGCCACCCCGATGTGGAGGCGGCCAACCTGTTCGCCGTCGACGCCACCGACCGGCTGCTGCTGGACGAGGCCGCGCCCCGGCTGCGGACCGCCACGCCGGGCTCGGTGGTGCTGGTCAACGACCATTACGGCGCGCTGACCCTGGGCGCGGCCGCCCAGCACGGCCTGGACCGGTTGCGGGTGCACCAGGATCCGCTGTCGGGTGAGCTGGCCCTGGCCGGCAACGCGCAACGGCTGGGACTGACCGGCCGGTACCACCAGCTGCCGCTGGACGCAGCGCTGTTCGAGGCGGCAGAGCTGTTCAGCGCCGCCGAGGTGGTGCTGATCCAGGCGCCCAAGAGCATCGACGCGCTGCGCGAGGCCGTCGAGCTGATCGCCCGGCACGCCGACCCGGACGTGACGGTCTACCTGGGCGGGCGGGTCAAGCACCTGAGCCTGAGCATGAACGACGTGCTGCGGGCCTGCTTCGGCGACGTCCGGGCGGGCTTGGCGCGACAGAAGTCGCGGGTGATCACCGCGCGCGAACCGCGCCGGGAGGTGGCCGGATCAGGCTTTCCGCGCCGGGAGTTCCTGGCCGAAGCCGGCCTGTGGGTGTGCGCGCACGGGGCGGTCTTCGCCGACACCAAGCTCGACCTCGGCACCCGGCAGTTGCTGGCGATGCTGGATCGGATGGCGCCCGAAGCCGACACGGCGGTCGACCTCGGCTGCGGCACCGGGATCCTGGCGGCGGCGCTGGCCAAGGCCCGCCCGGGGCTTCGGGTGATCGCCACCGACGAGTCCGCCGCGGCGGTGGCCTCGGCGCGGGCGACGATGCTGGCCAACGAGGTGGCCGACCGGGTCAGCGTCCGGCGCGAGGACGCGATGAGCGGGCTCGCCGACGCCAGCGCCGACCTGATCGTCTGCAACCCGCCGTTCCACGTGGGCGCCACCGTCAACCCGGCCGCGGCACTCAAGCTGTTCCGAGCAGCCGGGCGGGTGCTGCGTCCCGGCGGACAGTTGTGGACCGTGTACAACTCGCACCTGGACCACCGGCGCAGCCTGGAACGCCACATCGGCAGCACCCGGCAGGCGCATCGCGATACCAAGTTCACCGTGACGGTGTCGGTCCGGCGCTGAGTAGGTCAGCCGAGCTTGTTCGCTCTAGGCGGCGAGCTGGCCTACCCCGGACAGGTCCCCTCGTTGCCGAATCCGAGTGGATGGACGACTCGGAGACGCGGTCAACCAACTCTTGGAATGCGGCCACCCTTGTTCCTGGAACGTCCGAATGCGGGTCGGTCTTAGGGAAGGTGGGACGCGTCTGTGTTGACGCCTCCTGCCTAGCTGCGCTTACCGCGCCCAACGTTCTGCGGCGACACCCACGGCCGGTGAATGCCCGCAAGCTTGTCCTCATGCACAAGTTGAGCGCGCGTCGGACGCAGTCGGGGTTGCCGCTCCGTGGCGATCTGCCGGGCCAGCCGACGATCGGCCTTGCTCAGCAGTGCCTCCGCCTCGCGGACGCTTGCGGCCTCCACCTTGCGGACGGACTTCGACTTCCCGGTCCCGCGCCGCTGCACAAGCAGTGCCTCGATCAGGCGACGCATCTGCGGCGTCGCGGCCCGCCCTTCGGGCGTGGCCAGCGACTTCCGGCGTGCCCGGACCTCGGAGCAGGGTGCGCATTGCCCAGGAAGCAGGTCGTGCTCACACCGAGCCGCGGGCGGTGACATTTCAGAAACCTTCACCGTCTGAGGCTTGGCGCCCGGGTTCGCGGCTTCGCGACCCGCGCTCATGAGTCACTGCCCGGTGCGTCGAGCTCGGCGGCTACCCGCGCCGCGAACTGCGGATCGCTGCGGATCCGCTCGACCACTGCAACGGAGATCCGGTTCACGTCGAGAGGCCCGGCAGGGACCCCGGACTGCGTCCCGTCCCCGGCCGGCAATGCGCGCATCGAGTAGACGCTCGATCCATCGTCGCCGTAAGCGGTGAGGACGTGGTTGTAGACCGCCTCGACCTTGAGGTCGAAGACGGTCGGCGGGTACGGGTCAGCGGGCAGGTCCTCATCCAGCGAACGCTTGATGGTGACGAGGACGTTGGCGGAGGCGTCGGCCTTGCGGCGCCAGTCGAGGACGAGCTTGTCGTGCAGGTGAGTGAGTAGCTTCTTCGCGCTTCCCCGTACGGTCTCGGCTTGCTCGTCGGTGAGGACCGGGTCAGGTTTGGTGAGCAGGTCAAAGATGGCCAGCTCTTCCTCGGTGAGTCCCTCGCGGCCGGCGCGCTGCTCCTCGTCGGTGAGCGTCTTCGACAGCTCGATGAGGCGACGCAAATACTCGTCGATGTTGATGCTTCCGGCGTTGTAGTCGGCGATCAGGGCCTCGATGCGTTCCACGAGGTCGTACCGGGTGGGGTTGCGAGTCGCTGCGCCGATCGCCCGCTGCTTCAGCAGCTGGGCGAGGCGGTCGGTTTCGGCGCGCTTACGGCCAGCGAACTTCTTCGCCAGCCCGTCGAAGTCGATCTGGGACAGGTCGATCAGCGGATCCGGGTTGCTCCCGTCCGCAGCTGCGCGGATGACGTACTCCTCGGCCCCGACTGATCGGTCGAGCAGCTTCTCGACGGCGTCGGCGACTTCTGCGATGTCCGCCTTCGGTGTTCGGGTGACATCGGCGATGCGCTCGGCCACGACCCGGATCGCGGCTACGGTGCGCTGCTGTGCCGCGGCCGTGGGGTCCGGGAGTAGCGCCTTGAACAGCTTGCGTACGTGCCGAGCGCCAGCCATGAAGGTCGTGCGGGTCTCCTCATCCACCAGTAGCGCTTCCACTGCGGCGTCGCGCAGCGCGACGTGCTGGAAGCCTTGTGCGTCGCGCATGGTGGGCAGGTCGACACCTTGCGCCGCGCAGAAGGTGAAGAGTTGGTTCACGGCTTCGCCCAGGGCGGCGACAAGCTCGTCGATGATCTCGATGGGCGAGCCGACATCCACACCAGTGTTCGCGGCGCCGTAGATCGCCAGAGCTTTTTCAAGGTTCCGGAACACGCCTACGTAGTCGACGATGAGTCCGTTGTCCTTCTCTGGGAAGACGCGGTTGGCTCGGGCGATGGTCTGCATGAGGCTGTGATTGCGCATCGGCCGGTCGAGGTAGATGGTCGACACGCTGGGGGCATCAAATCCGGTCATCCACATGGCGCAGACGAAGACCAGACGCAGCCGATCGTCCGGGTCCTTGAACTTCTCGGCGAGGTCTTCGGTGTTCATCCTGGCGCGGTGAGGTCGGATGTCCAGGCCGAGCGCGTCGAGGTGACTGAGTTCGTTCTGGCTCTGGGAGACGACGACCGCCATGTCGGTCGTCTCCATCAGTTCGATGCGACTGGCCAGCCATGGCCGCTCCAGCTCGGGCAGCGCGTCGTGCTGGGTGCGCAGCTCGGCGAGGTGCTCTGCCCAGGCATCCTTCACCAGGTCGTGCATGCGCACGGCGGCGGCCTTGTCGAGGCCGACGTACATGGCCTTGCCGGTGAAGCCTCGGCCGACGAAGTGGGCGACGAGGTCCTTCGCGATCTTCTGTAGGCGCTCAGGTCGCGTGAGCAGGGTGTACTGCTTGCCGAACTTCTTGGCGAGCTCGCCCTCGGCTTCCTCGTCGACCTCAGCCGTCTCGAGCAGCGACTCGAGTTCGTCGGCGAAGTCAGCGTTGACCAGCTGCAGCTCGGGGATGCGGTTCTCGTAGTACAGCGGGACGGTCGAGCCGTCCTCAATGGCCGCGCGGAAGTTGTAGACGCTGACGTAGTCACCGAACTGCTGCTTGGTGAGTTCCTCACCCGCAACCAGGGGCGTGCCGGTGAAGCCCATGAACGAGGCGTTGGGCAGCGCCCGACGCATGTTCAGCGCGAGAGTGTCGTACTGGCTACGGTGTGCCTCATCCGTGATGACGATGACGTCGTCCCGAGCAGACAGCACCGGCATCAGCGCTTCGTCGCGGGTGGTCTGGAACTTCTGGATGAGCGTGAACACATACCGGTGGTCAGCGGAGAGCAGCTCACGGAGGTTCGCGATTGAGCCGGCGTGTACCTGGGCCTCCTTGGCGATCGCGCCCGCGTCGGCGAACTCCCCGTGCAATTGGTCGTCCAGTTCCTTGCGGTCGGTGACCATGACGAAGGTCCACTTGCCGGCAATCTGCCGGAGCACCTTTTGGGTGAACCACAGCATGGACAGGGACTTGCCGGAGCCCTGGGTGTGCCAGAAAACACCGAGGCGCTTGTCGCCGGTGGAGCGCACCTTGTACAGGTTGTCGATCGCGGCGTTGACGCCGTGATACTGGTGGCTACGAGCCACCGCCTTGATGAGACCGCCGGGCCGCTCGATGTAGGCGAGGAAGTTCTCGATGAGGTCCAGCAGTACGTGCGGCGTGCAGGTGCCCCGCAGTGCCGTGTCCAGGGCGATGACGCCGCGATTGCCTGCGGCGTCGATGACCTTCCAGTCGGAGAAGAACTCCCACGGCGCGAACGAGGAGCCGACCTTCGCCTCGCTGCCGTTGGAGAGCAACACGAGGCCGTTGGGGATAAACAGTGCCGGGATGGTGTCGCGGTAGTCAGTGAGGTTGTCGTCGTATGCGTGCTTCACCGGCTTGTTGGGTTCCTTGAACTCCAACAGCACAAGAGGGATGCCGTTGACGAATAAGACAGTGTCGGGGCGACGCTTGTGCAAGTCACCGGTGATCCAGATCTGACTGGCGGCGACCCAGTCGTTCTTGGTCGAGTCCCGGAAGTCGATGTACGCCACCGTCGCGTACTGCCGATCACCGCTCTCCTCCCACTCACCCTTGAAACCGTCACGGAGGAGGTCATAAACTTCGCGGTTCGCGCGCACGCGGTCTATGAGGGATCGGTCCCGGGTTATCGCGGTGAGCGCTTCTTCGCGAACGGCCTCAGGGACGAGCGGGTTGAGGTCGCGTAACGCGTCACGGAGACGGTGCATGAGAAAGACGTCGCGAGCCGAGTCTCGGCCAAGGGTGCCGGCCGGACCG
Organism: Jatrophihabitans sp.; assembly: GCA_036389035.1. Lineage (NCBI taxonomy): Bacteria > Bacillati > Actinomycetota > Actinomycetes > Jatrophihabitantales > Jatrophihabitantaceae > Jatrophihabitans > Jatrophihabitans sp. The sequence continues at coordinate 69,990 of DASVQQ010000010.1, read as the reverse complement.
AAGGTCTCGCCGAAGGCGCTGACGTGCGTCCACCCGAGCTCTTCTAGCAGCTCCAGGCTTGGCCCCTCAACCAACCCCGCTTCGGTGTACGCACCGGCCATCTACGCCACCGCACCCTCAAGCAGCGCATCTAGATCGAGGGACGAGACGTCGATCTGCCCGGTCACAAGCCTCGGCAACAAAGCGTCGCGAATACTCGCGAGATGTGCGGACTGCATAGCGAGCATCTGCGCAAGCGTCAAAAGTGGCTCGACAGCATCGCCGAAGCTCTGAGCGATTGACACTGGTGGCAGGACCACCGCCATTTCACTCAGCACCTTCGACCACTTCGCATATGGGATCGTGCTGCCTGATGAATGGCTCGCGGCGTATGCGACCGTCCCATCATCGGCTAGCGTCATGACCGCGTAGTGGTATCGCTCTGGGTCCGGGCGCAGGACGAAGCATGTTGACCGCGTGACGCCGTCAAATGGCGCAATACAGACCTTGTGGAAGTAGGCACGCATCGCACCGAACAGAACGTCGCCGGCGGTGAACAGTCTGAGACTGCTCGCGGCCTCTCTGCCAGGGCGAAATGCCTTCAACGTAACCGATCGGCGGTCGATTTCATCGATCGGTACGTACGGAAGCTCTGCTGTGGCGGCGGACGGGGATACCGCGTTTCTGATCTCTACGGCGAGGACGCCAAGTGTGCCGAGCACCCATCCGTCGGGGATGGGCCCAAGAACGGAGTCGACGAAATCGACGTCCTCGTTGCCGGGGAAGCGGAAGTGGACGAACCACTCGCGGTAGATCGCCCGCGCCATCTCCTCCAACACCTCAACGCGCCGCTGGTTGTTCTCGATCAGGTCGTCGATCAGGCCGAGAATTCTTGAAATGTGTTGCTGAGTCCTGAGCGAAGGCAGCCGGACGCGGACCTCCTTGAGCTGACCCAGATTGAAGCCGGGAACGGCCGCTCCTATCGCCTGGCCAGTCACCGCGCGAACCAATTCGGGGCTCGACAATAGGTAATAGAGGAATGTCGAGTCGACCCTTTTCGGGTCGGGCGTAAGTTTCATTTGCTTGTTCGACACGACATATGCATCATATCGAGATCGCTTGTCGACCAGCCCAATCTGGCCGACTGTCCCCCAGCAAGTAAAGACCAGATCACCTTTTCGGGCGAAGCTCCGCTTGAACTCCGCAGCCTTGGCCGCAGTCAGAAAGGCGAGGCCCTCATCGTTCAAGCGGACGCCGACGTCTAGGCTCAGATTCGACCCGCGGATCACCGGCACCCCGTCGCTGACAAAGTTTTTCGCGCTTATAGCAGATCCAAATGGGCCCGTAGCAAGAGCGTGCGGATCAGAGCTTGCTATCTCCGCCACCGTGACATTGGACCACTCGGTCATGCGTCGAGGATCCCTTGGATCGCGGTGTCGACCTTGGCTCGCATGAGGTCGGCTTCATCGGACAGGCGCGAGAATTCTTCGTAAAGTTCAGCGAGTTTCTCGTTGAAGTTCTCGCCGTCGTCCTTGATGGCGGCGGTGCCGGTGTAGCGGCCAGGGTTGAGGCTCCAGCCTTGGTGCTCGATCTCGACACGGGTCGATACCTTGCAAAGCCCGGCAACATCGGCGTACTTCCCGTCCGGGAAGTTCTCCTTGAGCAGCGTCTCGCTGCCGTCGATCGTCTCAACCTCCTCGCCTCGGTAGAGGCGCACGATGTTGGCGAGGAACTCGATGTGCTCGGGCATGAAGTCGCGGTGCGCACGGTCGACCTGCCGGTACCAGTGCCGGGCGTCGATGAACAGCACCTGATCCTCGCGCTCGGCGCCGGCCTTGCCGCGGTCGAGGAACCACAGGGTCACCGGCAGGGTCACGGTGTAGAAGAAGTTAGTGCCGATCGCGATCATCACGTCGACCGCGCCGGACTCGATGAGTTTCCTACGGATGTCGCGTTCGGAGTGCCCTGCGTCCCCGGCTGAATTCGCCATGACGAAGCCGGCCCGACCGGTGCCGTTCAGCGCTGAGTAGAACTGCTGAATCCAGAGGTAATTCGCGTTGTCCGACTTCGGAAGGCCGAACGGGAACCGTTCGAGTGCGCCGAGCTTGGTCTTGTCGACCTTATCCACATTGAAGGGTGGGTTCGCCATAACGAAGTCGAACGTGCCGGTGACGCTGTGCGGATCTTCGTAGTAGGTATTCGCCAGGCGGATGTCGCCGGACAGGCCGTGCATCGCGAGGTTCATCTTCGCCAGCGGCACGGTCTCCTCGGTCTTCTCCGTGCCGAAGATCGAGAGCGCTTTGGTAGCCGACTCGTGGTGCCGCTCGACGAACTTCGCGCATTGGACGAACATGCCGCCAGACCCGCAGGCCGGGTCGAGCACGCGGCCATGGAAGGGCTCAATCACGTCTACGATCAGCCGAACGATGGAGTATGGCGTGAAGAACTCGCCCCCCAGTCGACCTTCCTGCGAGGCGAAATTCGACAGGAAGTCCTCGTAGATCAGGCCGAAGGCGTCGCCGGAGAGCTGACGGGGCAGTGGTGCGAAGAGCCGAAGCAGTTCGATGAGGGTCGAGCGGTCGAGGCGCTGGTATCCGCGAGGGAGGATGTCTTTCAGGTCCGGGTTCGCGTTCTCGATCGCCTTGATCGCTCCGTCAACGGCCTTGCCGACATCTTCACCCTCAGGCAGGTTCACCAGATTCGACAGACGCGCCAACTCGGGGACAAACAGTACAGACTTGGCGCGATAGTCACCCGGAGTCACCGGCCGACGGGCGGTTACCTGCGCCTCGAGCCCCGGCCGAACTTCCTCGAAGCGGTGCTCGGCGTAAGCGAGGAAGATAAGGCCGAGGACCGGCTGACGGTACTGGACCGCGGTGAGCTTCGAGTTGGCCCGCAACTCGTCCGCGGCAGCCCACAGGGTCCGTCGTACGGCAGCCAGGTCAGTGCTCTTCACTCGCGGCCTCTCGCACATAGGATTGATCGACATGGGAAGGTTATCGCCACCTGGCCCGGTGTGCCGAGGGCAGCGCCCGGTTCCCCGATTTCTTTCCATACGCCCTCTCCCCTGGAGCTACGACAGCGCCGGCCGGTGCCTCGGGGTCTGGCAGTGCACCTACGACGTCCTCGGCAGGCAGACCACCGTCCCGGCTTCCGACGCTTCCAACCCGGGGCTGGAGAGACGACGCTGGGCTAATCCGACGACGACCTGCCGCACGGTGGCCCAGAATGGCGCTACAACCACCTTCACCTCGACTCCGCGGGCCGGCCGCCTGCCGGCGAAGGCGACGACCCGCTACGTCGAATCCATCAGCGACCCGGACCCGCCCCAGTAGGCTGAGGCGCATGCCGGAGCTACCGGAGATCGAGGCGCTGGCCGCGTTCCTGCGCGAGCACGCCGTCGAGCGGACCGTGGTTCGCTCCGACGTGGCCGCGTTCAGCGTCATCAAGACCTTCGACCCGCCGCTGACCGCGCTGAACGGGTTGACCGTCACCGGCGCCGGCCGGTACGGCAAGTTCCTCGACCTCGAGGTGGACGGCCTGCACCTGGTCACCCACCTGTCCCGCGCGGGCTGGCTGCAGTGGCGCGAGAAGCTGTCACCGGCGCCGCCCAAGCCGGGCCGCGGGCCGCTGGCCTTCCGGCTGCACCTGGCGCCGGGGGTCGACTCCGACGAGGATCCCGATGCCCCGCCGGCCGGCTTCGACCTGACCGAGGCCGGCACCCAGAAACGGCTGGCGGTCTACCTGGTGCGCGATCCGCTGGAGGTGCCCGGCATCGCCCGGCTGGGGCCCGACGCGATGCAGATCGACCTCGATGCCTTTGCCGCCCTACTGGCCGGCGAGCGCGCCCAGATCAAGGGGGTGCTGACCAGCCAGTCGGTGCTGGCCGGCATCGGCAACGCCTACTCCGACGAGATCCTGCACGCGGCCAGGATCTCGCCGTTCGCGATCGCCGCCCGGCTGACCGAGTCCCAGGTCAGCGCCCTCTACAGCGCCATGCGTGCCACCCTGACCGACGCGGTGGCCCGGTCGGTGGGCCAACGGGCCGCCACCCTGAAGTCGGAGAAGCGCAGCGGCCTGGCGGTGCACGCCCGCACCGGGCTGCCGTGCCCGGTGTGCGGTGACACGGTGCGCGAGGTGTCCTTCGCCGACAAGTCGCTTCAGTACTGCCCGACCTGCCAGACCGGCGGCAAGAACCTGGCCGATCGGCGGCTGTCCCGGCTGGTGAAGTGAGCACGCTGTAAGGAAGTTTTGCGGCGAGGCGGGGTGCCCTAGCCGAAGCGATGAGGGCAGACTAGGCACCGTGAGTGAACTCGGACCGAGCCAGGTCTGACGCCATGGCACGCCCGCTGTCGCGCTCCCGCGGCCGTCCGGCCCTGGGGCCGAACCCGAACCCGCTGGTGATCGCCCACCGCGGCGCCTCCGACGGTGTCGCCGAGCACACCCTGCCCGCCTACCTGGCGGCGATCGACACCGGCGTGGACGGCCTGGAATGCGACGTCCGGCTGACCCGCGACGGTCACCTGGTCTGCGTGCACGACCGCACCGTCAACCGCACGTCCAACGGCAGCGGCATCGTCAGCGAGCTGGACCTCGCGGGCCTGCAGGAGCTGGACTTCCTGTCCTGGCACGACGAGCTGCCCAGCTCGGCCGACGAGCTGGTGGCCGACTCGCCCTACCTGGCCGGGGTCGCCCCCGATCACGAGATGCCGGGCAGCTCCGCGGTGCTGACCCTGGAGAAACTGCTGGGCGTGGTCGCCGACGCCGGCCGGCCGCTGCGGCTGCTGATCGAGACCAAGCATCCGACCCGCTACGGCGGGCTGGTGGAGCAGGAGCTGGTGCGGCTGCTACGCCGCTTCGGCTGGGCCGGGGCCGGCAACCAAGCGGCCCGGGCTGACGCCGGGCCCGACGGCGAGCTGAAGGCCGACGAGCCGGTGACGATCATGAGCTTCGCTCCGACCGCCCTGCGCCGGATCCGGCTGCTGGCGCCGTCGGTGCCGCTGACCCTGCTGGCCGACGAGCGCCGGATACCGCCGCTGCGCCGGGACGGCACGCTGCCGGCCGGGGTGCACATCAGCGGGCCGGGAATCCGGGTGCTGCGCTCGGAGCCGGACTACGTCGAGCGGGCCCACCAGGCCGGCAACCGGGTGTTCTGCTGGACGGTGGACCACCCGGAGGACGTCGAGCTGGTCCGCCGGCTCGGAGTGGACGCGATCATCACCAACCGCCCGGCGGCAGTGCTGGCCCAGCTGCGGCCCGACGAGGGCTGATCGCCTGGCGTACCTGGGCAAGCGCGGTCAAGGTTTACCGGGACGCGCGGCTGGGTACAAACCTGACATCGGCAGCGCGGACCCATCCCGCTGCCCCGGCTGTGGGAGTGGTTCCAGGGTGTCGACGCTGTGGCTCGGCCATACCCCGAGCAGCGCCGCGCTCGCCCGCCGGAGCGTGCTGGCCGCCTTCGACGACGCGGGCCTGACCGGCGAGCCGGCCCTGGACGCGGCGCTGATCGCCAGCGAGCTGGTCGGCAACGCGGTCCGCCATGCCTCGCCGCTGCCGTCCGGACAGCTCGCCGTCAGCTGGGTCCTCGACGCCGAGGGCTACCAGATCTCGGTGACCGACGGCGGCGGCATGTCAGACCCCGACAGCCTGACCGGCGGCGTCTCGGCCCGGCAGGCCGGTGCCCGGGACACCGCGGGCCGCGGCCTGCGGATCGTGGCCGAGCTGGCCGACAGCTGGGGGGTGGCGACCGATGACGACGGCGCCACCACCGTCTGGGCTCGCGCCAGCACGCCCGCCTGCGCCGCTCGGTAAGCCGAGCCGTTCGGTTAGCCGAGCCGCTCAGTGCGCTGACTTGACCGCCGAGGACGGCAAGCCGCGCATCACCCGCAGCACCACCGACAGCGTCGCCAGGTCCACCCGGTCCCGCGACAGCGCCTCGGCGAAGGTGGCCGTGGCCCGCTCCATCCGCTCCGGGTTGCGTTCGGCCCAGTTGGTCAGCCGCTCGGTGGCCAGCAGCGACGGGTCGGTGTCCTTGAGCACCGAGGTGGTGACGGCGGCCAGCGCCGCGTAGACGTCATGCCGGATCGCCGCCCGGGCCAGCGCTGACCACCGGTCATCGCGAGGCAGGGCGGTGACGGCGGAGAGGATGTCATCGACGCTCAACCGCTCTGACAGCGCGAAGTGCAGGTCGGCCACCTCGGCGGCCGGCCGGTTGTTGGCCACGGCGATCTCGACCACGTCCAGCAGCAGGAACGAGGTGAGCAGGTAGGTGATCTGCAGCGCCAGATCGCGGGGCAGCCCGTGCCCGACCAGCCGGTCGACCTCGGCGTAGAGGTTCTCCCGCTCCCGGCCGCGCAGCAGTTCGGGAACCTTCGGTGTCAGCGCGGCCACGGTGGGGCCGAACCGCTCGATCTCAGCGGTCACGTCGCTGATCGGGAAGCGGACGTCCACCAGCCAGCGCACCGCGCGGTCCATCGTCCGGCGCACCTCGCGGTAGCCGATGTGCTGGGCGTCGGTGCTGACCTGGTTGTCCAGCGCCTCCAGGTCGGCCCAGATCTTCTCCAGGCCGAACACCTCCCGGACCACCGTGTAGGCCCGCGCGATCTGGGCGGCGTCGGCCGCGGTCTCCTCCTGCGCCCGGAACACGAAGCTGGAGCCGCCCCGGTTGACCAGGTCGTTGACCACCCAGGTGGTGATGATCTCGCGGTGCAGCGGGTGCGCGGCCAGGTTGTCGGCGAACTGCTCGGCGATCGCGCGCGGGAAGTAGGTCCGCAGCGCCCGCTGGAACCAGGGCTCGTCGGGCAGAGTGGAGGCGCCCAGCCGCTCGGCAAGGGAGATCTTGACGTAGGCGGTCAGCACCGCCAGCTCGGGTGAGGTCAGGCCGACGCCCTCAGCCTCCCGGGCGGCCAACTCCTTGTCGGTGGGCAGCGCCTCCAGGTCGCGGTGCAGCTCGCCGGCCTTCTCCAGCTCCTTGATCAGCCGCCGGTGCACCGACACCAGCGACTTGGCGCCGTGCCGGGCGATGCCGAGCAGGACGTTCTGCTCGTAGTTGTCCCGCAGCACCAGCGCCGCGACCTCGTCGGTGACCGAGGCGAGCAGGCTGTTGCGGTGCGCCACGTCGATCTGCTTGGCCTGCACCGCGTGGTCGAGCAGGATCTTGATGTTCACCTCGTGGTCGGAGGTGTCCACGCCGGCGGAGTTGTCGATGGCGTCGGTGTTGATCCGGCCGCCCGAGCGGGCGAACTCGATCCGGCCGCGCTGGGTGAACCCAAGGTTGCCGCCCTCACCGACCACCCGGGCCCGCAGCTGGTTGCCGTCGGCCCGCAGGGCGTCGTTGGCCTTGTCGCCGGCGTCGGCGTCGGACTCGGTGGAGGCCTTGACGTAGGTTCCGATGCCGCCGTTCCACAGCAGGTCCACCGGGGCGGTCAGGATCGCGTGGATCAGCGCGGTCGGGGTCATCGTGACCGCACCCGCCGCGATGCCCAGCGCCGCGGCGGCCTCGGCCGAGACCTCGATGTTCTTCTGGGTGCGGGGAAACACCCCGCCGCCGGCCGAGAGCAGTTCGGCGTTGTAGTCGGCCCAGCTGGAGCGGGGCAGTGCGAACAGCCGGGCGCGCTCGTCGAAGGAGGCACCCGGGTCGGGGTCCGGGTCGAGGAAGATGTGCCGGTGGTCGAAGGCGGCCACCAGCCGGATGTGGCGCGAGAGCAGCATCCCGTTGCCGAACACGTCACCGGACATGTCACCGATGCCGACCACGGTGAAGTCCTCGGCCTGGGTGTCGGTGCCGAACTCGCGGAAATGGTACTTCACCGACTCCCAGGCGCCCCTGGCGGTGATGCCCATCGCCTTGTGGTCATAGCCCACCGAGCCGCCGGAGGCGAAGGCGTCGCCGAGCCAGAAGCCGCGCTCGATCGCGATCCCGTTGGCGATGTCGGAGAAGGTGGCGGTGCCCTTGTCGGCGGCCACCACCAGGTAGGGGTCATCGCCGTCGTAGCAGCGGGTGGCCGGCGGCTTGGCGACGTACTGGTTGCCCTCGGAATCCCGGCGGAAGTTGTCGGTCAGCTCCAGCAGCGAGGTGATGAAGCTCTTGTAGCAGGCGATGCCCTCGGCCAGCCACGCGTCCCGGTCCACCGCCGGGTCGGGCAGCCGCTTGGCGACGAAGCCGCCCTTGGAGCCGACCGGCACGATCACGGTGTTCTTCACCATCTGCGCCTTGACCAGGCCGAGCACCTCGGTGCGGAAGTCCTCGCGGCGGTCAGACCAGCGCAGGCCACCCCGGGCCACCGACCCGAACCGCAGGTGCACGCCCTCGACCCGGGGCGAGTAGACCCAGATCTCGTACTTCGGACGCGGCTCGGGAAGCTCGCCGATGGCCTGCGGGTCGAGCTTGACCGCGAAGGTCGCGGGGCCCGCGCCCGCCTCGTCGCGGCGGTAGTAGTTGGTGCGCAGGGTGGCGGTGATCAGGTTGAGCAGCGAGCGCAGGATGCGGTCCTGGTCCAGGCTGGACACCTCGGCCAGCGCCAGGTCGAGCTCGGCCCGGATGCCGTCCTGGAGCTTGGCGCCCGACGGGTCGGCCGGGTCCTCGCGCTCAGGGTTGAACCGGGCGTCGAACAGCTCCACCAGCAGCGCGGCGATCGCGTGGTGCTGGCTCAGGGCCTCCTCGACGTAGCCCTGGCTGAAGGTGGTGCCGGCCTGGCGCAGGTACTTGGCGTAGGCCCGCAGCACGGTGACCTGCTGCCAGGTCAGCCCTGCTCGCACCACCAGGGCGTTGAAGCCGTCCTGCTCGACGCCGCCGGCCCAGAGCACCCGCAGGGTGTCGATCACGGCCGCCGAGCGCTCGGGTGAGAAGTCCACCCCCTCACCGAGCTTGAGCCCGAAGTCATAGATCCAGGACGTCGTCCCGTCGACACGCTCGACCTCGTAGGGCCGCTCGTCGAGCACCTCGATGCCCATCAGCTCCAGCATCGGCAACGTGCGGCCCAGCGACAGCGGGGCGCCGGTCCGGAAGATCTTCAGCCGGCGGTCGGCCGGATCGTCGGCGGCGGGGGTGTAGACCTCGAAGCTCAGGCCGTCGACGTCGGGCAGCCCCTCCAGCCGGCGCAGGTCGAGCACGGCCGTGGAGGCGCCGAAATCCTCCTTGTACGCCTCGGGAAACGCCCCGGAGTAGCGGCGCAGCAACCGGTCGGCCTCCTGCTCGCCGACGCCGACGGTGAGCAGGTCGGCCAGATCGTCACTCCACCGGCGGGTCACCTGAGCGACCTTGGACTCGACCGCCGCCCGATCCGGGTTGGGAACCTCCTCGCCGGCCCGCAGCGCGATCAGGAACTGCATCCGGGCCAGCCCGAGCTCCACGATCCGGTCGTCGCGGCCGATGATCTTGCCGGGCCAGTACGTCAGCACCACCTCGCGCACCTTGCGCCGGGTCTCCGGGCCCAGCCGGTCGCCGGGGAAGTAGACCAGGACGGTGACGAAGTCGCGGTTGAGGTGCACCCGGGCGAACACCCCGATGCCCCCGCGCTCGGCCCGGTCCACCACCAGCTGCGAGAGCTTGAGCAGGTCCGGCGCGGGCGCCTCGAGCAGCTCGTCGCGGGGCAGCGTGCGCAGCGCGGCCAGCAGCTGCCGGCCGGTGTGGCTGTTGGCCCGGGCGCCGGAGCGGTGCAGCACCTCGGCGATCCGGCGCCGGACCACCGGCACCCGGCCCACCGTGCCGTCGGTCTCGTCGGTGATCAGGCCGAGGAAGACGTGGATCTTCGGGGCCTCGCCGTCGCGGGCCGGGGCGATCACCGTGACGCAGTCATAGCGGGTCGAGCGGCGCACCGTCGAGACCATCGGGGACTTGAAGATCACCAGGGGCGCCCCGGACCGGTAGGCCGGCAGCAGCTCCAGCGGCGAGATGCTGGCCGCGCCGCGCAGCACGCCGCGCTCGGTGCTGGTCGAGGTGGAAGACCGGGACGGGTTGGTCAGCTCGTTGGCCGAGTAGGCCGCGTGGCCCAGGATCATGAAGTTGCCGTCGGCCAGCCAGCGCAGCAGCTCGCCGGCCTCGCACGAGGTGTCCCGGTCGAACTCGCCCGGGTCGGCCTCGATCCGGTCGGCCAGCTCGCGGATCAACCGGTACAGGTCCGGGGCGTCGGCCACCGCGTTGTGCACGTCGGTGATCACCCGGCGCAGGTCCGCGGCCACCCGGTCGTGCTCGGAGTCCGGGATCAGGGTGGTCTCGATGTGCATCCAGGACTCGGCGCTCGCGCCCTCGGGAACCTCGGCGGTGTCCTCGAGGTCCAGCACCTGGACGATCACCCCGTCGGCGTCGCGGCACACCACGATCTGGGGATGCAGGAAGTGCTCGATGATGTGGCCGGTGCGCTCCAGCTCGGCCCGGGTCGAGTCCACCAGGTACGGCGCGTCCTCGGTGACCAGGTCGATGCTGGTCCCCTCGCCGTCCAGATCGGCGATCCAGACCACCGTCTCACCCGGCTCGCGGGTGCGCGCCGCCTGGAAGTGCTGGCGGGCCAGCTCGGTCAGCGCGCGGGCCGGCCGGCCGGGAAGCTGCACCGGGGCCCGCATCAGGTAGCGACGCAGGAACACGTCCTCATCCGGCGGTCCGGTGGCGGGATCGGTCGGTCCCGCGTCATCGGTCGGTCCCGCGTCCGCGGAAAGCTCGGTCATCGCGATGTCACCTCGTTGTGACGGGCATTGACTCGGGCCGGATGCCTGCCCCTGGCATCGCGCCCTGACTTAATTGGACCACAGCGAGCGCGCCGGTTCCCTGAGACCATCACCTGCCGCCTCTCCGCGCGTGATCCTGTGCGTGATCCGTCGAGCCTGCCCAGCCTAGGGGGCGCCACGCCACCTCAGGGCGGTAGCTGTCGTCGTGTCCGCCGCAGCGTTTGAGACGATGACCGCCATGGCCATGCCTGATTCCGCCCGACCCCGTCCCGCGCCGACCTCGGCGTCCTACTCGATCACGGTCCGGCTGTACGCGGTCCCGGACTCCTCGGTCGTGGGCCGGCTGGCCACCGCGGTGTCCGAGGCCGGCGGGCTGGTGACGGCGGTGGACGTCTCGGAGTCCCGGCATGACCGGATCACCATCGACGTCACCTGCTCGGCGGTCAACGGCGAGCACTCCGAGCAGATCGTGGCCTCGCTGCGGGCGTTGCCGGGGGTGGAGGTGCACCGGGTCTCGGACCGCACCTTTTTGCTGCACCTGGGCGGCAAGATCTCGGTCGAGTCCAAGGTGCCCCTGAGAACCCGCGATGACCTGTCGATGGCCTACACGCCGGGCGTCGGCCGGGTCTCCCTGGCACTGGCCGCCCACCCGGAGGACGTCTCGAAGCTGACCATCAAGGGCAACTCGGTCGCGGTGGTCACCGACGGCTCGGCGGTGCTGGGGCTGGGCAACATCGGCCCGGGCGCCGCGCTGCCCGTGATGGAGGGCAAGGCGGCGCTGTTCAAGCGGTTCGCCGACATCGACGCCTGGCCGATCTGCCTGGACACCCAGGACGTCGAGGAGATCGTGCAGACCGTCCGGCTGATCGCGCCCGGCTTCGGCGGCATCAACCTCGAGGACATCTCCGCGCCGCGCTGCTTCGAGATCGAGGCCCGGCTGCGCGAACTGCTCGACATCCCGGTCTTCCACGACGACCAGCACGGCACCGCGATCGTGGTGCTGGCCGCGCTCACCAACGCGCTGCGCTGCGTCCACAAGGGGCTCGGCTCGATCCGGGTGGTGGTCGCCGGCGGCGGCGCGGCCGGCACCGCGATCGTGGACCTGCTGCTGGCCGCCGGGGTGCGCCACGTGCTGGTCTGGGACCGCGAGGGGGTGCTGTCACCGACCGACCAGAGCCTGAACCCGTCCAAGCTGGCGCTGGCGCACCGGACCAACCCCGAAGGCGTCACCGGTGACCTGCACGACGCACTGCGCGGGGCCGACGTGTTCATCGGGGTGTCCGCGCCGGGCGTGCTGCCGGCCGAGTGGATCGCCGACATGGCCGAGGACCCGGTGGTCTTCGCGCTGGCCAACCCCGATCCGGAGACCGACATCGACGCCGCCCGCCAGTACGCCACCATCCTGGCCACCGGCCGCTCGGACTACCCGAACCAGATCAACAACGTGCTGGCGTTTCCCGGGGTGTTCCGCGGCCTGCTCGACTCCCAGGCCAGCCAGGTGAGCACCGACATGCTGCTGCGGGCGGCCTCGGCGCTGGCCCACTGCGTCAGCGACGAGCAGCTCAACCCCGCCTACATCGTGCCGTCGGTGTTCGACCCGTCGGTGCCCACCGCGGTGGCGGCAGCCGTCCGGGAGGCGGCCAAGCCGCGGGAACGGGCTCGGGGCGACCGCGGCATGGAGTGAGCGCTCGTCTGCTGCGACGCGTATGCGTTGTGATCGCCGGGGCGGTCGAAATGCATACGCGTCCGCGACGTTCTACAGGCAGGCGTCCACCACGTCGCCGAAGCGGCTCACCATCTCCGAGATATCGGACTCGGTGGCGATGAACGGCGGCGCGAACAGCACGTGGTTGCCTAGCTTGCCGTCCACGGTGCCGTAGCCGGGGTAGAGCAGCAGCCCCTGTTTGAAGCCCTCGCCCTTGATCGCCGCCGACAGCGCGCCGCCGCCGGTGCGCGGCGCGTGGGTCTGGCGATCGGTGACGAACTCCACCCCCACGAACAGCCCCCGGCCGCGGATGTCGCCGACCGAGTCGGTGTCGGCGAAGCGCTGCGCCAGCTGCCGGCGTAGCTGGACGCCCCGGGCCCGCACCGCATAGAAATGCAAAGCACATCCAAGAATCTTGGACGGTGACTGCAGCGGTACCTCAGCCGGCGGGTGACCCGCGCAGCTCCATGGCAGCGGCCAGGAACTTGTCGTTCTCGGCGGCGGTTCCGATGGTGATCCGAACGCCGGAGCCGGCGAACGCCCGCACGATCAGGCCCCGGGCCTCGCAGCCGGCGCCGAACGCGGTGGCGTCCACGCCACCCTGCTCCGGCGGCCCCTCGGCCAGCCAGACGAAGTTGGCCTCGGAGTCGGGCAACTGGTAGCCGGCCGAGCGCAGCGCGCTGGTGACCCGGGACCGCTCGGCCACCACCTCGGCCACCCGGTCGGCAAGCTGCTGCCCGGCTTCGGGCTCCAGGCTGGCCAGCGCGGCGGCCTGCGCGACGTGGGTCACCGCGAACGGGACCTGGGTCTGGCGGACCGCCATCGCCACCGCCGGGTCCGCGGCCAGGCCGTAGCCGATCCGCAGGCCGGCCAGACCGTAGGCCTTGGAGAACGTCCGCAGCACCATCAGATTCGGGTAGCGCTCCAGCAGGCCGGTGCCGTCCTGCACCTTCTCGTCGGTAACGAACTCCCGGTAGGCCTCGTCCAGCACCACCAGCACGTCCGAGGGCACCTGGTCCAGGAACTCGGTGAGCTCCACGCCGGGCACCGCGGTGCCGGTCGGGTTGTTGGGGTTGCAGACGAAGATCAGCCGGGTCCGGTCGGTGACCGCGGCCGCCAGCGCCGGCAGGTCATAGACCTGCTCGCGCAGCGGCACCTGCACCGCCTGGGCCCCGGCGACCGCGGTGATGATCGGGTAGGCCTCGAAGGACCGCCAGCCGAAGATCACCTCATCGCCATGGCCGGCGGTGGCCTGCACCAGCTGCTGGCACAGCGACACCGAGCCGCAGCCGACCACCAGGTGTTCGACGCCGATGTCGAAGCGCTGTGACAGCGCCCGCAGCAGCTCGCTGGAATTGGTGTCGGGGTAGCGGTTGGCCTCGGCCGCCGCGGCGGTGATCCGGTCCAGCACGTGGGGCAACGGCCCGTAGGCGGTCTCGTTGCTGGCCAGCTTGATCGAACCGGGGACGTTGCGGCCCGGCACGTAGGCAGGCAGCGCGGCCAGAACCGGGCGCATCCGAACAGTCATGGGATAGAGGTTATCGCGCGGGCTGAGCGCTCAGCCCCGGATCGCGGCCACCGCCGCAACCAGGGCGAAGACCGTGAAGGCCACCGCGGCGATCCGGTGCACCAGCCGCAGCGGCACCTTGCGCAGGATGACCTTGCCGATCAGGACGGCGAGCGTGGCCACGCACAGCAGCGCCACGAAGGCTCCCAGGCCGGTGGCCACCGGCTGGCCGTAGCGCGCGACCAGGCCCGCGGTGGCCAGCTGCGAGGCGTCGCCCCACTCCGCGGCGAAGAGCACCCCGAAGGAGATGCCGAAGACCCGGCGGTCGCTCAGGCCCGGCTCGGCCGGGGCGTCGGCCGCCAGAGGCTCGTCCTCGGTGGCCACGCTCTCCCGGAACAGCAGCACCGCCCCGGCGGCGAACAGCAGCGCCACGACTGCCTCCAGGATCCGGGGCGGCAGCAGGTGCAGCAGGCCGCCTGCGGTGACGGCGAGCACGCACTGCAGCGCGAAGGCGGCGGCCGCGCCGGCCAGCACCGGCCGCCTGCGGTACCGGGTGGACAGCACCAGCGTGGCCACCATGGTCTTGTCGGGCAGCTCGACGAGCACGATCGCGGCGAAGGCGATGGCGAACGCCGCGAGGAAGGCTGTCATCTCGGAGTCCATTCTGCCCGGCGGGGGCGCCGGAGAGTGTCGGTGCGCCCGCCGGCGCCGGCTCAGGCCATACCCTGACCAGCGATGAGTACCTGGCTGGCGGTCGGCGCCGTGATCTTCGGACTGGCCGGCCTGGTGGCCGGCGTGCTGGCCCTGCGCACCCTCAGCAGGTTGCGGCGATCGGTGGCGTTGCTCTCTCGCGGCACGTCGGGCCGCGAGACCATCCTGGAGGTCGCCGACAAGCACATGGCCGCCAGCGAGGCGGTCCGCAAGGACATCCTGGAACTGCAGCGTGAACTGGCCGCGGCCCAGCAGGAGCTGGCGGCCGGGATGACGGCCGAGCGGCAGGCGCTGGCCGAGACCGTGCAGGGCCTGACCAGCTCGGTCGGCACGGTGCTGCGGCGGGTGGCCCTGGTGCGCTTCGACGCCTTCGAGGACCTGGGTGGGCGGCTGTCGTTCTCGCTGGCGCTGCTCGACGACGGCGGTAACGGCGTCACGCTGACCTCGATCGCCAGCACCTCCGACACCCGGCTCTACGCCAAGGCGCTGACCGCCGGCGTCGGCGAGCACCCGCTCTCGCCCGAGGAGGAGCAGGCCGTCAAGGCGGCGCTGGCCCGCTAGCGCCTGGCGCTCGCCGCGGAGTTCGGGCACCACCTCCGGCACTAAACTGCACGGCGTGCCACCCGCAAGCGCCGCCCCGCACGGGCCGTACGGCTTTCTCGGCCCCGAAGGCAGCTTCGCCCACGCGGCCGCCCAGGCGCTGGCCGGCGGCGCCGAGCTGGTGCCGCAGGCCAGCGTCGCCGAAGCCGTCGACGCGGTGCGCGCGGCCACGGTGGCCGGCGCGGTGGTGCCGCTGGAGAACTCCGTCGAGGGCTCGGTGCCGGCCACCTTGGACGAGCTGGCCGGAAACGGCTCGCCGCTGGTGATCGCCGCCGAGGCCTACCTGCCGGTGGTGTTCGACCTGCTGGCGCGCCCGGGAACCCGACCGGGCGACATCGCAGCCGTGGCCACCCACCCGCATGCCGCGGCGCAGGTGCGCCGGTACCTGCGGGCCCAGCTGCCGGCGGCGAAGGTGATCCCGGTGGAGTCCACCGCCGGCGGCGCCCAGGCGGTCGCCGACGGCCGCTATGACGCCGCGGTGGCC
This sequence comes from Jatrophihabitans sp., assembly GCA_036389035.1. Taxonomy (NCBI): domain Bacteria; kingdom Bacillati; phylum Actinomycetota; class Actinomycetes; order Jatrophihabitantales; family Jatrophihabitantaceae; genus Jatrophihabitans; species Jatrophihabitans sp. Next base: position 54,342 of record DASVQQ010000010.1, on the reverse strand, counting down.
CCGGCGGCCGCGGGCCGGCGCTACGGCCTGGACAGCCTGGCCCACGACATCGCCGACAACCCCGGGGCGGTGACCAGGTTCGTCCTGCTGAGCAGCCCGTCGGCGCCGCCGCCGCCGACCGGCGACGACCGGACCACGGTGGTGACCTACCTCAAGGACGACCACGCCGGCGCCCTGCTCGAGATCCTCACCGAGTTCGCGATCCGGGGGGTGAACCTGACCCGCATCGAGTCCCGTCCCACCAAGGGCCGGCTGGGCCAGTACTGCTTCTCGATCGACTGCGAGGGCCACGTCGACGAGGCCCGGGTCGGCGACGCCCTGGCCGCGCTGCGCCGGATCTGCGCCGACGTGCGCTACCTGGGCTCCTACCCTCGCTCAGATGGCGCTGCCGGCCGGCGCGGTGAGATCCTGCGCGGGCGCGCCGACGCCGATTTCGAGGAGGCGGCCGGCTGGCTGGACCGGATCCGCGGCGCTGGGGCGGGGTAGCTGAAGCGGGGCAGCGGTCGGCACCGCCCTTACAGGTACAGGCCGGTGTTGGACTCGATCCGCTTGGCGGCGACCGCGTGGATGTCGCGCTCGCGCAGCAGCAGGTAGTCCTCGCCCGAGATCTCGACCTCGTGCCGGTCCTCGGGGCTGAACAGCACCCGGTCGGCCAGTTCGACCGAGCGGACGTGGTTGCCGATCGCCAGCACCTCGGCCCAGATCAGCCGCTTGGCGACCTGCGCGGTAGCCGGGATCAGGATGCCGCCGGAGGAGCGCCGCTCACCCTCCTCGGCCGAGACCCGGACCAGCACCCGGTCGTGCAGCATCTTGATCGGGAGCCGGTCTGACGTGGTCACGCCCGCTAGCCTAGATCGCCCGCACCGCTACGTGACCAGCACCGCTACCTGACCGGCACCGCTACGTGACCGGCACCGCTACCTGACCGGCACCGCTACGTGACCGGCACCGCTTACTTGGCCAGCACCGCCCACAGTCCGATCGCGATGGCGGCCAGCACCACCAGCAGGCAGCCGGCGGCCAGCAGCCGGGCCCCCACGGCAGGCTCGTCGGGCTGCTCGTCGGCGGTGGTCATGGATCGCACCGCGACCGAGAACAGCACCGTGATGCCGATCCCGGCCACCAGCGCCACCAGCGCAACGTTGCCCAACACCTCGAGATCCAGGTAACCGCTCATCGCGCTCAGCCCGCCGCCTGCTCCAGCACCGGGCGCTCGATGGCGTTGACCCGTCCGAAGCTGTCGGCGGGCTCGTTGACGTTCTCGGCGCCGACCGGGTTGCGCCGCGACCAGAGCCAGAAGCCCAGCAGCAGCGCCACCGCAACGACCGAGACTCCCACGATCGGCCACAATCCGCCGTCGACGACGATCAAGCAGATACCGGCAGCGATCAGGCCGGCCGCCGGCAGCGTCAGCAGCCAGGCGCCGAGCATCGAGCCCGCCACCCGCCAGCGGACGCCGGCGCCCCGGCGGCCGAGTCCGGAGCCCAGCACCGCTCCCGCGGTGATGTGGGTCGTCGACAGCGGCAGCCCGCCCTGGGCTGCGGTCAGCAGCACCGCGACGGCTGAGGTCTCGGCGGTGAAGCCCTGCGGCGATTCGATGCGGGTCAGCCGGTGACCCATCGTGCGGATCACCCGCCAACCGCCGAAGTAGGTGCCGGCGGCCAGCGCCACACCGCAGCTGACGATGACCCACATCGGCGGGTCCGCGCCCGGCCGGATCTGCTGGTCGGCGATCAGCGCCAGGGTGATGACCCCCATGGTCTTCTGCGCGTCGTTGGTGCCGTGGGCAAGCGAGACCAGCGAGGCCGAGGCCAGCTGGCCATAGCGGAAGTACCGGTGGCTGCGGGGCCGCTCGTCCGGCTTGGCGATCCAGTAGCTCAGCCGGGTCGCCAGCATCGCCACCAGGCCAGCCAGCACCGGAGCCAGCAGCGCCGGGATGATCACCTTGACGATGATCGACTGGCCGTGGATCGAGGACGTCCCGCCGGCGACCAGCGCGGCGCCGATGACCCCGCCGATCAGCGCGTGCGAGGACGAGGACGGCAGGCCGATGCTCCAGGTGATCATGTTCCACATGATCGCGCCGAGCAGGCCGGCGAACACGATCGGCAGCGTGATCACGCCGGAGTCGACGATGCCGCTGGCGATGGTCGCGGCGATCTTGATGGACAGGAACGCGCCGATGAGATTGAGGACGGCCGACAGCGCGACGGCGGCCTTCGGCTTCATCGCCCCGGTCGCGATGGACGTCGCCATGGCGTTGGCGGTGTCGTGGAAACCGTTGGTGAAATCAAAGGTGAGCGCGGCGGTGACAACGATGAGCAACAGGACGACATCGGACACGAGAAAGACGATTCACGACCACCCCACCTTTGGCAAACGTTCACCGGGAATTAACATACGTGTGTCCGGTTTGGGATTTCGGCGATGAGCCGGTGGCCTCCGACGCAGACGCGGGCGGCTCCTGCCGGCACGGCAAGTAGGCTGTGAGAAGTGATCCCGTCGCCCGCCGCCCCCGCCTTCCGGGCAGGCTCGCGCGCCTGCCAGATCGGGTCGGCCCGGTCGTGATCAAGCTGCTGGCCAGCGACCTGGACGGGACCCTGCTGCGCACCGACAACACCGTCAGCCAGGCCACCCGGGACGCCCTGGCCGCTGCCGAGGCGGCCGGGTTGATCGTCGCCTTCGTCACCGGCCGGCCGCCGCGCTGGCTGCACGAGGTGGCCGAGGCGACCGGCCACCGGGGAATCGCGGTGAGCGCCAACGGCGCACTGACCTATGACCTGCACACCGAGACCATCGTGGCCGAGCACCCGTTGCCGCCGGGGATGCTGGCCGAGGTCACCGGCGTGCTGCGGGCCAAGATCCCGCAGGTCCGCTTCGCCCTGGAGTACGGCCTGGACTTCGCCTACGAGCCGGAGTACCGCCATGACTGGGGGGTCACCCCGGAGACCGACCGCAACGGCCGCCGGCTACCCACCCCGGCCGCGGTGGAGCTGTCCGGGCTGCTGGACAAGCCGGCGGTGAAGCTGCTGGCCAGGGGCCGCGGCATGCCGCCGGATGAGTTCATGGACCTGGTCGAGTCGCTGGTGGGCGATCAGGTGACGGTGACCCGGTCCGGGCACTCGCCGCTGGTGGAGATCTCGGCCACCGGCATCACCAAGGCGTTCGGACTGGCCGCGCTGGCCGACTCGCACGGCGTCAGCCGGCACCAGATCGCGGCGGTGGGCGACATGCCCAACGACGTGCCGATGCTGGAATGGGCCGGCCAGTCCTACGCGGTGGCCAACGCCCATCCGTCGGCGCTGGCCGCGGCCGGCACCGTGCTGGCCGAGACCAACGACGAGGACGCCGTCGCCAAGCTGATCCGGACGCTGCTGGGGCCCGAGCGGTCGGGCTAGAGGTCGGTCGGGTTAGAGGCGGTCGGTCGGGCTAGAGGTACTGCCCGGTGCCGTGCTCGCCGTCGGGACGCTGCATCCCGGGCATGCCCACCGGGGCGCCCGGCCCGACCTGCCCCGGCAGGGCCCGTCCGCGCATCTGCTCGAGCTGGGCGCGGGCGGCCATCTGCTGGGCGAACAGGGCGGTCTGGATGCCGTGGAACAGGCCCTCGAGCCAGCCGACCAGCTGGGCCTGGGCGATCCGCAGCTCGGCCTCGCTGGGCACGTGGTCGTCGTCGAAGGGCAGCGTCAGCCGGTCCAGCTCCTCGCGCAGCTCGGGCGCCAGGCCCTCCTCGAGCTCCTTGATCGAGGACTGGTGGATCTCGCGCAGCCGGGTCCGGCCGGCCTCGTCCAGCGGCGCGGCCCGCACCTCCTCGAGCAGCTGCTTGATCATGGTGCCGATCCGCATCACCTTCGCGGGCTGCTCGACCTGCGACATCAGGTCGTGCTGGCGGTCCTCGCCATCCTCACCACCCGGCGGCAGCACCACCACCTGATCGACGGCAGGCTCCGATGCTGCCGCGGGCTGATCGCCGTTGGGGTAGGAACCTGTGTCGCCGCTGGTCATGAGCACATCCTGTCTGTGGAGATCGAGAAGATCGCTGGGCCCTGGCCTTCGATCCTAGAGGCGTGCCGGCTCACCCGGTTGCCAGCACCAGCTTGCCGATGTGCCCGCTGCTCTGCACGATCCGGTGCGCGTCGGCGGCCTGGGCCAGCGCGAGCACCTGGTGCACCACCGGACGGACCCGCCCGGCCTCGATCAACGGCCAGACCTGCGCCTGGGTGCCGGCCACGATCGCCGCCTTCTGCTCAGCAGGACGGGCGCGCAGGCCGGCGGCGTGCAGGGTGGCCCGCTTCTGCAGCAGGGCGGCCAGGTTCAGGGTCGCGGAGCTGCCGCCCAGCAGGCCGATGACCGCGATCCGGCCGCCGGTGGCCAGCACGTCGAGGTTGGGCTGCAGGTACTTGGCGCCCACGGTGTCGAGCACCACGTCGACCCCGACGCCACCGGTGTGCTCCCGGATCGCCGCCACGAAGTCGTCGTCGCGGTAGTTGACCGCCAGCTCGGCGCCCAGCTCGCGGCAGGCGGCCAGCTTCTCGGCAGTGCCGGCCGTGGTGAAGACCCGGCAGTCCTGGGCAGCCGCGAGCTGGATCGCCATGGTGCCGATACCGGAGCTGCCGCCGTGCACCAGAAAGCTCTCACCGGCAGCCAGCGCGGCTGCCGGCGCCCGGTCGAAGACCATCGACCAGACCGTGCAGGCCACCTCGGGCAGCGCGGCCGCGCTGATCAGGTCCAGCCCGGCCGGCACCGGCATCAGCTGCGCCGCGGGCACGCAGACCCGCTCGGCGTAGCCGCCGCCGGACAGCAGCGCGCACACCTCGTCCCCGACCTGCCAGCCGGTGACACCCTCGCCCAGCGCGGCGATCCGGCCGCTGCACTCCAGTCCCAGGATCTGTGACGCCCCGGCCGGCGGCGGGTAGTTGCCGGACCGCTGCAGCAGGTCGGCCCGGTTCACCGCTGTCGCGGCCACGTCCAGCAGCACCTCACCGGCAGCGGGCGCCGGGTCGGGCGCGTCCCCCAGCGACAGGACTTCCGGACCGCCGGGCCCCGATGCCAGCACCGCTTTCATGCCCCGAACCTACCCGGCGCCGCGGCTGGGCGAGAATGTCTGCATGACAACGGTGTCGGTGGGCCTGGGTCCCATCTCCGAAGCAGAACTGGTAGCCGTCGCCCGCGCCGGGGCCCCGATCGAGTTGAGCGCCGAGTCGCTGTCGGCGATCGCCGCCTCCCGCTCGATCGTGGAGTCGCTGGCCGATGACGTCGAGCCGCACTACGGCATCTCCACCGGCTTCGGGGCGCTGGCCACCAAGCACATCCCGCCCGATCGCCGCGCTCAACTGCAGCGCTCGCTGGTGCGCTCGCACGCCGCGGGCTCGGGCCCGGAGATCGAGGCCGAGGTGGTGCGGGCGCTGATGCTGCTGCGGCTGTCGACCCTGGCCACCGGTCGCACCGGCATCAGGGTGCAGACCGCGCAGACCCTGGCCGGCCTGCTCAACGCCCGGATCACGCCGGTGCTGCGCGAGTTCGGCTCGTTGGGCTGTTCCGGTGACCTGGCGCCGCTTGCCCACGTGGCGCTGGCGCTGATGGGCGAGGGCGAGGTGCGCGACGCCGGCGGGCGGTTGCAGCCGGCGGCTGAGGCGCTGGCCGCGGCCGGCATCGAACCGGTGACGCTGGCCGAGAAGGAAGGCCTGGCGCTGATCAACGGGACCGACGGGATGCTCGGGCAGCTGCTGCTGGCCTGCACCGACCTCGACCTGCTGCTGCGCACCGCCGACCTGACGGCGGCGATGTCGATCGAGGCGCTGCTGGGCACCGACCGGGTGTTCGCCGCCGACCTGCAGGCGTTGCGGCCGCAGCCCGGTCAGGCGGTGGCCGCGGCCAACATGCGGGCGTTGCTGGCCGCCTCGCCGATCGTGGCCTCGCACGCCGGGCCGGACTGCACCTACGTCCAGGACGCCTACTCGATGCGCTGCGCGCCGCAGGTGGCCGGCGCGGCCCGTGACACCCTGGCCCACGCCCGGCGGGTGGCCGGCTACGAGCTGGCCTCGGCGGTGGACAACCCGGTGGTCACCCTGGACGGCCGGGTGGAGTCCAACGGCAACTTCCACGGCGCCCCGGTCGGTTACGTGCTGGACTTCCTGGCGATCCCGGCCGCCGACCTGGCCAGCATGTCCGAGCGGCGGACCGACCGGATGCTCGACGTCGCGCGCTCGCGGGGGCTCAGCGCCTTTCTGACCGACGACGCCGGCGTGGACTCCGGGCACATGATCGCCCAGTACACCCAGGCCGCGATCGTCTCCGAGCTCAAGCGGCTGGCGGTGCCGGCCTCGGTGGACTCGATCCCGTCCAGCGCGATGCAGGAGGACCACGTCTCGATGGGCTGGTCCGCGGCACGCAAGCTGCGCCGGTCGGTGGACGGGCTGACCCAGGTGCTGGCCATCGAGCTGCTGTCCGCTGCCCGGGCGCTGGACCTGCGCCTGCCGCTGCGGCCCGGACCGGCCACCGGCGCCGTGCTGGACGCGCTGCGCGAGACGGTGCCGGGCCCGGGACCTGATCGGTACCTGGCGCCGGAGATCGAGGCGGCGGTGGAGTTCGTCCGGTCCGGGCGGGCCGTCGAGGTGGCCGACAAGGCGCTGGCCGAGCCGCTGCGCTGAGCGGCCCTGCGGCAGGTCAGACGGCGGAGCTGAAGGCCTGGCCGCGCAGGGTGTCCAGGCCGGCCCCGAGTTCGGAGACCCGGGCCCAGTCGACCTGGCCGCCGCAGCGGACCAGCCAGTTGGCCAGGATCCGGTGGCCGCCCTGGGTCAGCACCGACTCGGGATGAAACTGCACGCCCTCGATGGGCAGGTCGCGGTGCCGCACCGCCATCACCACCCCCGAGGCGGTCCGCGCGGTGACCTCGAGCTGCTCGGGCAGGGTGTCCTCGCGCACCGTCAGCGAGTGGTAGCGGGTCGCGGTGAACGGCGTCGGCAGCCCGGTCAGCACCCCGTCCCCGGTGTGCAGCACGTCGCTGGTCTTGCCGTGCAGCAGCTCCGGCGCCCGCTCCACCACGGCCCCGAACGCCACGCCGATCGCTTGATGCCCCAGGCAGACCCCGAGCACCGGTAGTTCGCCGGCCGCGGCGGCGCTCACCACGGCCAGGCTGACGCCGGCGTCCTCGGGCACGCCGGGGCCGGGCGAGATCAGGACGCCGTCGACGTCGAGGGCCAGCACCTCGTCGGCGGTGATCTCGTCATTGCGCCGGACCACCACCTCGGCGCCCAGCTGGGCCAGGTACTGCACCAGGTTGTAGACGAAGCTGTCGTAGTTGTCGATGACCAGGATGCGCGTCATGAGCACCAGTGTGCGCCTGTGCGCTACTCGCTGACGGTGGCGGGCCCGGTCAGCGGGTTGGTGGGCAGCCGTGGTTCGAGGTAGGGGAACACCACGAACAGCAGCAGGGCCGACACCAGGGTCACCAGCAGCAGCGCCTGGAACACCCGCAGGGCGGTGCCGCCGGGCAGTTTGCGCCATATCAAGCCGTACATCCGCCTAGATCGTCCCTCCGGGTAGTTCTGCGGGCAGCAGCGAGCCGGTGCGCGGCACCGCGCGGCTGAGTTGGGCGTGCACGACCAGCCGCTGGTCGGCGGAGTACTTGGGATGGCAGGTGGTCAGGGTCAGCAGCGCCCGGGTCGCAACGGCCCGCGGGTGGTTGGGCACCGGGTCGATCACGTGCACCGCTGCCGGGTGGACGATCTCGCGGCCGCGCACCCCCTGGCTGTCCGGCTTCGCCAGCGCGGCCGCGACGGCCGCCTCGCGCTTGTCGGGATCGGCCAGCTTGTTGGCCGCGAGGTAGGCCGACCGGCTGCCCAGGACGGCGTAGACGTACCAGTTGCGGGCGGTCTGCACGACGATCGAGTCGCCGGGGCGCAGCCTGTCCAGGTTGAGGAACGGCTGGCCCTTGCTGACCCGGTGCCCGGCGACGGCGAAGTTGCCCAGCTGCCCCGGCAGTTGGCTGTTGACGTAGTGGCCCGGGCCGGATTCGAGATGGCGGTCGCTGGTGCCCTGCACGACGGTCCGGACGTAGTCCTTGCCGAGCACCGGGATGTAGAGGTTGGCGAAGCCCTGCCCGGCCGGCAGCGCCACCTGCTTGGCGATCGGCAGGTTGCGCCGGTCCTGGCCCTTGAGCGGGTCCTGGCCGCGCGCCCAGGAGGTGATCAGCTGCTCGCGCACCTGGGCCTGCTTGCGCTCGGCGAACAGGTTGGAGACCCAGACCTCGTAGCCGAGGAACAGCAGCAGGACCACGCCGCAGGTCAGCAGCAGCTCGCCCAGGCCGCGGGCGACCCGGCGGCCCGGGCTGTCGCTGGAACGGCGGACGCCGCCGGGACCCTGGCCGACGCTCGGGCCGCCGACGTGGCTGGGGACGCCGGCATACTTCGGACCGCCGGTGCTGGGACTGGCGGTGCTGGGACTGGCGGTGCTGGGACTGCCGGCATAGCGCGGGCCGCCGGCGCCAGGAGGGCGAGCGTCCGAGCCGGGTCGATCCGGGGCGGGAAGGTCCGGGGCGGGTCGATCCAGGGCGGGAAGGTCCGGATGGCGGAAGTCGACATCAGGGAGGGTCTGGGCCGCGGTGGCGACTTTTCCGCCACCGCGGTGCTTGGCAGTCATCGGTTGGTCGAGCCCTTCTTTCTCCCCCGCTCCGCTCTGCGCAGCTCAGCTCGAACGAGTGAGTGCCTCAGCCCCCGTGCCGGTTACGAACCCATGTGTTGCGTGCTCATGCGTGCCATTGCCTACGTCACTTACCTACTTCGGCATAGCGCAGCCCGATCGGAGCGTCATAGGCCGGCACCTCGATTTTTTCGCGTTCCTTGACCTCATAGACCAGGCCGTAGGCGTCGGCGTCCTCGCGGTACTGCTGCAGGCTGACCGACTCGTTCAGGGCGGTCCGCATCCCGGCGACCGGTCCGATGCCGGAGATGGTGAAGGGCGGTGAGTAGACCCGACCGTGGAGCAACAGCGTGTTGCCGACGCAGCGGACCGCGCTGGTGGTCGACAGCCGCTGGTTCATCACCATCACCGCCTCGGCGCCGCCGGCCCACAGCGCGTTCACCGCGGCCTGCAGGTCGGACTCGTGCACCACCAGGGCGTTGGCGTTGACCGGGTCGCTCTCCAGCTCGGTCACGGGCGCGTCATCGAGGGTGATGCTGAGTCCCGGTCCGGTCATCGCGACCAACCCGGCCGGTGTCAGCAGCGGCTGGGCGCGGGCCTTGATCGCCGCGATCCGCTCGTCGGATTCGGCCAGCCGGTCGGTGGCCGCGGCGACCTCGGCCTGCAGTTGCCGCACCAGCCGGTCATCCTGGGCGAGCCTGGTCTCGGTCTGGCGGATCAGGTCGGTGAGGTTGCTGCGACCGGCCGAGCGCAGGTCGGTGCCGCGGGCGGTGCGCGCCGTGGTGGCGACCAGCAGCCCGGCCAGCAGCGCGATCACCGGCACCAGCACCCGCCACAGTCCCGGGTTGGCGGGCCGGGGCAACCGGCGGCGTGGGGCGGCCCCGTCCGGGGACCCACCGCCGGGCTGCTTCGCTGTACTGCCCACCATGTGCCTACTGTCGCATTCGTCTCGTCCTCTGGCCACATCCACGCCGCTGCGGCGTCCGGCGCGCCGTGCGCCGGCGTACCAGCGGGGCGGCAGACGCCTAGGCGTGCGCTGCGGGCCGTGCGGCGATTAGGCTAGCCGCACCGTTGCCGGTCGGTCGGCGGGGCCGGATTTCTCCTGACATCCGCGCCGGTCCACAGGTTCATGAGGAGACGTACGTGCCGAAGTCCAAGGTTCGCAAGAAGTCGAGCTACCAGCCCTCGCCGGCGACCGGCCCTCGCGCCTCGGCCGGCGGCAGCGGCGCGAAGATGACCAAGCCGAGCCCGCCCTGGTACCCGGGCGTGATGGCGGCGTTCCTGCTGATCGGGCTGGCCTACATCGTCGTCTACTACATGGCGGCCGAGAGCATCCCGTTCATGAACAGCCTGGGCAGCTGGAACTTCGCGGTCGGCTTCGGCTTCCTGATCATTGGCCTGGGCCTGGCGGTTCGCTGGCGGTGACCGCCCGGGCCACGTTGTCCACAGGTTATTGCACTGCTGTGATTACACCCCTGTAGTTCTCCCCAGCATCGTCCACCGCTGTGGATGACGGGACGCGCCCTGGAGCCGGCCCGGGATGCCAGGACTGCTGCGTGGCCGCGTTCTGCTCCTGGAAGTTGCTCAGCTCACCGAACAGGTCGTCGCGGATCTGTTCGGTGCGCCAGAGCGCCAGCACCACCAGCACCGCCAACAACCCGGCCAGGCTGGCCACCTGAATGGTGCGCAACCGGTCGGTCAGCGGCCCTCGACGCTGCAGCGTCCAGCCCAGCAGCGCCAGGCTGGCCAGGCCGCCGAGCACGAAGCCGCCGATATGGCCGAGCTTGGAGATGCCGGGCACCGAGAAGGTGAAGATGAAGTTGATCCCGATCGTGATCACCAGCGACCGGGTGTCGAACCCGACCACCCGGGACAGCACCAGCGCCGCCGCGAACAGCCCGAAGATCGCTCCGGAGGCGCCCACCACCGGCTGACGGACGTCACCGAACAGCAGGATCGCCACCGAGCCGCCGAGCGCGCCGAGCAGGTAGACGGCCGAGAATCGCCACCAGCCCATCGCCCGCTCCAGCGGCGGGCCGATGACGTAGAGCGCGAACATGTTCAGCAAGAGGTGCAGCGGGCCCAGGTGCAGGAAGGCCGCCGTCACCAGCCGCAGGTAGTCACGCTCGAAGCCCACCACGTTGGGCACCAGCTCCCAGTCCTGGAAGAGCTCGGTGTTGGTGTTGTCGATCAGCGAGCTGCCCGGGCCCAGGCCGGTCATCAGGTAGATCACCACGTTCAGCGCGATCAGCGCGTAGGTGATGTACGGGATCTGCGAGCCGACCGGCGCTCCCAGCACCGTCCGGCCCTGCCGGACGGTGGCCGCGCCGGCCTTGACGTCGTCCGGGCATTGGAAGCCCACCGAGGCCGCCCGCTGGCATTCCGGGCAGATCGGGCGGTTACAGCGGACGCACCGCACACCGGTGAGCCGGTCCGGATGCCGGTAGCAGCCGGCGAAGCCGTAGTACGGATCGGGCCCGGTGGGCGGTTGCGTCGGCTGCATGTCCCTTGCTCTCGTATCGGCCGAAGGGCCTGGGCGTCGGCGGCCTAGGCGTCGGCGATGGTGACGGAGTTGATGGTGATGTCGGTGACCGGACGGTCCTGCGCGCCGGTGCGGGTCTTGCCGATGGCGTCCACCACCGCCCGGCTGTCGGCGTCGGCGACCTCGCCGAAGATGGTGTGCTTGCGGTTGAGGTGCGGGGTCAGGGTGGTGGTGATGAAGAACTGGCTGCCGTTGGTGCCCGGTCCGGCGTTGGCCATGGCCAGCAGGTACGGCCGGTCGAAGCTCAGCTCGGGGTGGAACTCGTCGCCGAAGTTGTAACCCGGGCCGCCGGTGCCCCGGCCCAGCGGATCTCCACCCTGGATCATGAAGTTGTCGATGACCCGGTGGAAGACGGTGCCGTCATAGAGGTTGGCGGTGGTCTTCTTGCCGGTCCGCGGGTCGGTCCACTCCTTGGCGCCGGTGGCCAGCTCGACGAAGTTGGCGACCGTCTTGGGGGCGTGGTTGCCGAACAGGTTGACGGTGATGTCACCGGCCGAGGTGTGCAGGACGGCCTTCTGGGTTGCTGCGGTCACTGTGCATGACTCCTGTCGTCACTTGATTGTCGGGGCTATCAGTCGGGCGAGCAGAAAAGGCGTTCACTGCAGCGTATGGCTGCCGGGTTGGCACGGTGACCACCGAGGCGCCTTTTGCGGACGGCGCCGGCCAGCGGGGACGGCCAGCCGGCCGGGGCTCATCGCCTGCTCACCTCGGGCGCCGGATCGCCACGTCCGCGGCTGTCAGGGCGAGGCTGTCATCCAGCGGTTCTAGTTCGGCACTCAGTCCGCGACGCTGGAACGCCCGGCGGAGCAGCTCGTCGGCAAACTGCGGGCTCTTGGCCAGCACCGGGCCGTGCAGGTAGGTGCCGAAGACGTTGCCGCGCACCGCGCCCTCGGTCTGGTCCTGGCCGTTGTTGCCGCGGCCGGGGACCGTGCGGCCCAGTGGCTGGGCGCCGGGCCCGAGCTCGGTGAGCCCGCTGTGGTTCTCGAACCCGACCAGCCGGCCCCAGGCGGTGTCGATGTGGTTGTTGCCGATCAGCCGCTGGTCCGAGCCGGTGGTGGCGACGTCCAGCACCCCGACGCCCTCGATCTTGCGGCCGTCCTTGGTGAGAAAGTGGTGACCCAGCAGCTGGTAACTGCCGCAGATCGTCAGCATCACCACGCCGTCGTCGGCCATCGCCCGCAGTTCGGGACCGCGGCTGACGAAGTCCTGGCCGATGTCGCCCTGGGCCGCGTCCTGGCCGCCGCCGCCGAGCAGGATGTCGGTGTCGGCCGGCAGCGGATCGCCCACCTGGACACCGATGACGTCGGCGTCCAGGCCTCGCCACTGCAGCCGCTTGCGCAGCACCAGGACGTTGCCGGTGTCGCCGTAGATGTTCATCTCGCGCGGGTACAGGTGCGCCAGCGTCAACGTGGTCATGGGTGCCTCACTGCCCTTCCGTCGCACGAGCGCTCATCGGAGGGCCACCCCGCTCAGCTTGGCCAGCACCTGGTGCAGCTGCCACATCGCGGTGTACGTCGAGAACACCACGACCGTGTCCCCCGGCGCGACCGCGGCCGCCGCCTGCTGGACGGCCCGGCCGAGGTCGACCTCGACCTGCTCGACCGCCAGGCCGTCGTAGTGCAACCGCACCGCCATGTCCGCAGCCCGGGTACCCGAGGTCATCAGCCGGCCGGAATTGCCGGTCAGCACCGAGGCGAACTCGACGTCCCACAGCCAGGACATGTCCCGGCCGTCGGCGTAGTCGTCGTTGATCGCGATCACCGTCGCGGCCGGCCGCAGTCCCGTCACGGTGCGCAGCGACTGCCGGAAGCCGGCCGGGTTCTTCACCAGCTGCAGCACCACCCGCCGGCCCGCGAGCTCGAAGGCCTGGCCGCGGCCGAAGGCCGGCTGCACCATCCGGAGGCCGGCCGCGATGGCGCCGGCGTCCAGGCCGAAGGTCAGCGCCAGGGCTGCCGCGCCCGCCGCGTTCTGGGCGTTGTGCGCGCCCTCGGCCTGCAGCGTGATGGCCTCCTCGGTGTCACCGATCCGCAGCGTGAGCTCGGTGCTGACCCCCAGTTCCAGGGCCAGCAGCTCGACGGCCGCCTTCAGCTCCGAGAGCTCCACCTCGCCGCCGTACATCTCCTCGTCGGTGGGGAACTGCGCGCGCAGCGCCGGCGCCACCCCGAAATAGCTGACCTCGGCCGCCAGCCCGGCGGCCAGCGCGACCAGCCTCGGGTCGTCCCGGTTGACCACCACGTGCCGCGTCGTCCGGGCAGCCACCTTGGCCAGCAGTCCGGCGGTGGTGTCGATCTCGCCGAACCGGTCGAGCTGGTCGCGCAGCACGTTGAGCAGCAGCAGCCGCTCCGGCTGATGCACCTGGCAGAACCGGACCGCGTGGGCCTCGTCCAGTTCGAGCACGGCGACGTCGGCGGGGGTCCGGCCGAGCCAGGACGACTGCTGCACGACGGAGGTCAGCACGCCCCGGACGAAGTTGCCGCCGGTGTCATTGGTCAGCACCCGGTGCCGCTGGCCGAGCACGGTGGCGACCATCTTGGTGGTGGTGGTCTTGCCGTTGGTGCCGCTGATGACCACCACGCCGAGCGGCAGGGTGGCCAGCCGGCGGGCCAGGAATCGCGGAAAGACCTTCTCCACCACCAGGCCGGGCAGCGCCGTGCCGCGCCGGCCGAGGGCCCGCAGCGCCAGCAACGTCAGCTTGCCGAGCCAGATCGCGAGGATGTCCATGGTGCTGCCCAGGCTACCGACCGGCGCTCGGCCAACTGAGCACTCGGACAGTGCGCCGCGATCCCCCTTCCTTGTCATGCTTTGGGTACTCCACGACTCGCCGTGGCGTTTGACACTGAAACGTCACCTCAGGGTGATAACTAGCTGTCACACTGAGTAACGAGTAAGGAAACTGTAAGGCTTTGACCACCCCCTGAAACCACAGGGAGCACCCCATGACCAATCCACGTCCTCGGTTCCACACCGCCAGCACGGCTGGCGGCGCGACATGGCGGTGACCCGGCACGTCGTCCAGGTCGTCGGCGGCACCATTCGCAATGACCTCTGGTGCGATGAGTGCAGCACGACCGGCAGGTTCGAGATCGACATGCACGCGATGAGCAACCGCGGGATGCAACCGATCGGCACCGTCAGGCAGTGCGTGCGCTGCGACTACGAGGACCCGGCTGGCGGGTAACCACCCGGGCGCCGGGTAACCGCTGCTGGTGACAGCCGAGCGGTGGTCAGCGCGACTGGGCGATATGGCCCAGGATGCCACCGCCGGCGATCGGGTCGGTGTCCTTGTTGTCGCCCGGGTCGTCGGCCTCGGAGTGGTCGCGACCGGCCTCGGCCGCCTCGTCGATGCTGTCGGTCTCGGGCAGCGGACCGTCCTGGGCGGCCTCTTCGAGCCTGTCGGCCTGGCCGGTGCCGTGCTGGGTGGGAGCGTTGTGCTCGGTGGGGTTCGACTCGGTCATGGAAAATGCCTCACACCTGCTCAGGCGGTTCGGGTTTGGAACGCGCCGGCCGCTTGACGGCAGCCTTCTCCATCTTGACCGGGTCCGGTCGCCACCGCCACCGGGCCAGCGCACTCCAGCGCCGCTCGTGCTCCAGCGCCGATCGTTGGCTCCAGCGCCGATCGTTGGCCCCGTAGCAGGGACCTCGCCCGCGTGTCGCCCTGCCCAGCGGCCACCGATCGACCGGCCGGCGCACGGCGAAAGCGGCCCCCCGATCGGGCGGCCAACGCACGGCGAGGCGGCCGTCCCCGCTCTAGCCGGGCGCAGCACCGCCAAGGCCGGCTTCGCGGCGGGTGGTGGCGCCGTCGAGCCTGCGGGTGCCGCGCGGCTGGGGCGCCGTGGCCAAGCCGAGTGGATCGCCGGTGTCCAGGCGGTGCGACCGGGTCCGCACGATCTCGATCACGCGCTCACTCGGCCACCCCGCGGTGTACTCATCACCCAGGTCCTCCAGTGCGGCACGCAACCCCACCGCCAGGGCGTCGAGTGCGGCGCGAGCTTCGGCCTCGGCCATTCCCATCGCCCGGCCCTCCTCGACCAGGGCCTGACGATTCACCTCGGCCAGATTCTGCTGGACGCCGATAGGAGTGGCCATCGTGCCGGTGAGCTCGGGGTAGACCAGGGTGCACAACGAGTCGTACAGCGGTGCGAGGCTGACCTTGCCGTCCTCAAGGAGTAGCGAGTAGTTCTTGCCGTGGCCGTCCTCGTCACCCACGACGGCGCGGAACGCGAGCTGGTTGAACAGCGCCGCGACCGCCGCGCGAGGCTCGTCGGCGAACTCGCGCAGCAGCCGAGCCATCCTGCCGCTGGGCGGTCCGATGTCGTACTTCTGGGACGGCCGGATGCCGACGGCCTGGCACATGTCCTCCTGATGCAGGCGGGTGATCCGGCCGTTCACGACTCGCCGGTCGTACCGCTCAGCGACCAGGACCGTAGCGTCGCCCATCGGCTCCGTCCAGGCAGCACCGGCGGTGAGCCCGCAGGCGCGGCCGAGAGCCAGGATCAGGGCCTCGTTCAGCGCTGTGCGGCCATACGGTGGTCGGCTTGAGGATGTGGGTCGACGGGGCGCCGCCGATCGGCTCGCACCAGCGGCCTTCGACCCGGGCGAGCAGGAACTTCTGCTGGGCCCCGGCGAGTGACATCCGGATGTCGCGGCCAAGCTCGGTCCCCAGCGGACGCTGCGGCAACTCGCGCACCAGTGACGCGAGCGCTTCGCCGTCCAGCGGCTCGAAGTGCCCGCTGCTCGGCGCCTCGTGCCCGGCGGGCACCGCCACGATGGCTCCGGCGCACTCGCGACCGAACTCGGCGAGTAGCGCCACGGTGTCGGCCGCGGCCTCCGGCGAACCGTTGACCAGCCGGACGCCGCGCACCTGGGCCGCCGCGGCGGCCAGCGCGCTGCCTTCGGGCAGCAATCCCTCGAGAAACGCCCGGGATTTCGCAGGTTCACCAGGACCGGGCGTCGGCAGCGAGCAGGACAGCAGGGGCGTCTCGGCGGGGTGCTCTGCCGAGACTGCCTCGTCGTAATGGATGCGTACTCTGCCGCCGCGGGCCGCGGTCACGGTCCGGGCCACCAGCTTGTGCCCGAGCCACAGATCAAGCTCCATGGGAGTTCAACCCGACCGGGGGCGCACAGAAAGCTCGAGGTCCAGCGCCGCGAGGGTGTCGAACAGGATCTCGATCGCCCGCGTCTCATGGCCGGCCTCGAGTTGCACGATCGCGTAGCGGTTGGCGCGAGCGCGCTCGGCCAGCTCCGCCTGGGTGAGCCCTGCCTGAGAGCGCGCGGCCCGGATAGCCCGGCCCAGCGCGGCGGGCGAGCGCACTCGAGTCGCCTGGCCGGCCTCAGGGGATGTTGGCATATGCCAACACTAGGCTTAAAGTCGACGTGATGTCAAAGTATCTTGGCATCGAACATCAGAGGGGCAGTGCCAATGAATTCCAACACCAGCGGGTGGGCGAACGTCGCAAGGCTCGCTCGGCCGCACCTTGCGATCGGGGTAGGGAAACAGGCGGGCCCGCGCCGGAATCCGGAGCGGGCCCGCCTGCTGCGAGCTACCTCAGGACGGGTTGTTCACCGTCACGGTGAGCGCCCCGTTGGTCACCTGAGAGGTCACGGTGACCGTAACGCCGTGCCCGGCGACCAGCGCCGAGGACAGCGGGTTGGCCGAGGACCAGTACCGGTCGGCGACCGAGTCGTTGAAGGTCGCGATGCCGGGGTTGGACGGGGCCGGCGCGGTCTGCGTCTGGACCGTCTTGCCCACCATCACCTCCTTGTGCAGCGCGACCGCGTCGGTCGCCTGCAGGCCGAAGGTGGCGTCGAACGGCTGGCGCCGGTTGCCCGGCATGGAGCCGTCCGGGTAGGTGAACGGCGCCGGACGCGCGTCGACCGGCAGCGCCAACCCGCGGCCCTGGTGGTCGATCGTGT
Organism: Jatrophihabitans sp.; assembly: GCA_036389035.1. Classification (NCBI taxonomy): domain Bacteria; kingdom Bacillati; phylum Actinomycetota; class Actinomycetes; order Jatrophihabitantales; family Jatrophihabitantaceae; genus Jatrophihabitans; species Jatrophihabitans sp. The sequence goes on along the minus strand of DASVQQ010000010.1, from coordinate 37,250 downwards.
TGTTGTCCGTGTACGTCTCATCCACGGCCCACACGAGCATGCCGTCCTGGTACTGGAACCGCTCCACCCAGTTCGGCGCGGTGATGCCCTTGCTGAACTGGTACGGGCCGGTCTGCAGCGTCGAGTCGTACCCGACGTAGGTCCGGTTCTCGGCGAGGTAGTACCGGTCCCCTATCGAGGACTCGGTGCCGGTGCTGCGCTTGAACCCGCCGACAGCGGTCCAGCCGTTGTCACCGGACTCGACGTTGTCGAACAGCAGCGTGCTGCCGCCCGACTTCACCGTGATGTCGTCGAGGAAGGCGTTGGCCAGGTGCACGCCGCCGTCGCTCTGCATCCGGAACCGGAACAGCGTCTGCTGACCGCCCGGAACGGAGTACCGCAGGGTGGACCAGCTGCCCCTGGACGAGCTCGACAGCGGGGTGCCGATCTCGGTCCAGTTGGCCCCGCCGTTGGTCGAGTACTCGGCGTGCAGGTAGTCATAGCCGGCTTCGATGTCGTACCACGCCTTTGCGGTGACCGTCGCGCTGCGCACCCCGGTCAGGTTGAGGTTGCGGGTCAGCGTCGCGTTGAGGTCGTCGGCGCTGGAGGTCCACCAGGCGTAGCTGCCCGAGTAGGGCGTGGTGTAGGACTCCTGGACAGCCCGATCCGGCACGTCGATGACGAGTGCCTGGGCCTGCCCCGCGGTCTGCACGGCCGCCGGGCTCAGCGTGTGGCTGCCGCTCTGCCCCTGGGACACCACCGAGTAGGACAGCCAGCCCAGTTGCAGCTTCTCCCACGGGCCCATGTAGTCCGGCGTGCTGCCGATGTCGACCGTGCCGTGGTTGAGCCAGGACCCGGCGGACATCAGGGTCCAGAAGCCGGTGCCGTTGTCGCCGCCGTTGGTGTCGTACAGGTCCGGCAGGCCGAGGTCGTGGGCGTACTCGTGTGCGAACACGCCGAGGCCGCCGTTCTCCGGCTCGACGGTGTAGTCGCCGATCCAGTAGCCGGTGTTGCCGATCTGCGAACCGCCGAAGCGCACCTGAGTGCCGTTGACCGTGGGGCCGGTCAGGCCGTAGTCGGTCTGGTTGACGTACCAGCGGTGTGACCAGATCGCGTCCTCGCCGCCGTTGCCGTCCTCGCCCTCACCGGCGTGCACCGCCTGGAAGTGGTCGAGGTAGCCGTCGGACTCGTCGAAGTTGCCGTCGTTGTCGTGGTCGTAGCGGTCCCAGACGTCGAAGGACGCCAGCTGCGCCTTGATGTCGGCATCGGAGCGGCCGGCGGCGACCTGCGCGGCGTACCACGCGTTGCCGGAGTCCTCGACGAACTGCCAGGCGCCGCCGTTGTTCTCCACGGTGTTGTCGCCGTAGGTGGAGGCATTGCCCGAGACCCGAACCCAGTCGGTGACGTCGCCGGCGACCGTGTAGGCGCCCGAGGACTGCGCCAGGTAGAAGTTCTTGAACGACTCGCCGGGGCCGAAGAGCAGGTCGAGGTAGTGCGCCCGGTTGAAGTCGCTGCGCCACACCGTGCTGTTGTCGACGTTGCGGTCCGGCTGCGCGATCTGGTTGTGCAGCGGTCCAGGCGTGGTGCCGAGCTTGCCGCTGCCCGAGGTGCCGAACTCGGACAGGATGGTGAAGACGTTGCCGGTGCCGGTCACCGCCGCCTGGTAGTACTTGTCGTCGGCCAGTTTGACGACGCCGTCGGCGTTCGGCGATGCCTGACCGGACAGGATGAGCTTCTGCGCCGCCTTGCGACGGGCTTCCTGACGGGCCGTCAGGGGGCCGGGGTGGTTGTCCACGCGGTGCGCCTTTGCCCCCGCCGGCGATGACTCGGCACGAGCCGGCGCCGCGGTGGCTGAAGGGATGACGACCATGCTGGTGAGCATGGCCGCCACAGCGCCTAAAGCGCCGAAAGTGAGTCGCTGCACGAGGGCCTTCCTCCTGCTGAGGGTGGGTTGGGTGGCTGAACAGTAACCGGCAAAACGGCAAAAGTCAGTAGTTCGGGAGCAGGTGGACTGCCCTGGTGCCACTGGTCGGTGGGAGCATGGTTTTCGGGCGGTGCGCGATGGCCTCGTGGACCGGCTGCCAGCCTGCCGTCAGCGGTGTTCGTTGGCCCGGTAGCAGTGACCGCGCCGGCGGGTCGCCCTGCTCAGCGGCCAACGATCAGCGGCAGGGGTCGGTGACTTCTCGACCTGACACGCAGGCAGCCGACACATCAGATCAACCCGAAGTGGAGACGAAGAGAATCGAACTCTCAACCCCTGCCTTGCAAAGGCAGTGCTCTGCCAATTGAGCTACGTCCCCAGAAAACGCCGCAAGCGCGAGCTCGCGGCACAACCGATCCTAGCCGCCGGCCCGCCGACGGCCATCCGGACCGGCGCCAGATTTCAGCGCCATGGCCGGCTCCGAGCCGGACAGCTAGCGGGTGGCCTGCTTCCAGACCTCGCGGCTGTCCTTGCCCTTCTTGCGCTTCATGGCGTACTGCACGGCAGCCGCGGCGGCGAGCATGAGCAACTTCTTCACGGGCTTCTCCCTCGCTGCACACGAGCCCGGCGGGGCCGTGAGAACGCCTTGCAGAGTGGGCCTAGGAGGACTTGAACCTCCGGCCTCATCCTTATCAGGGATGCGCTCTAACCGTCTGAGCTATAGGCCCGCTGCACGCTTACGCGCGAGGAGTGACTTTACCGGCTGGGGCTGGCCGGCCCCAAACCGGCCCCTGGGCGCGCAGTACGAGCCGCACTGCGCGGGACGAGCTGAGCCGCCGGCCGCAAAGCGACCGCGCTACTCGCGCTCGGACAGCGTGACCTCGACGCCGCCCACCAGGTCGGCGCACAGGTTGTAGATCATCGCCCCGATCGTGCTCATCGCGATGAACAGCACGATGTTGACCGCGCCGATGATGATCGCGCCGCCGAAGACCAGCGAGCCGGTCACCACGTCACCGGTCCGCTCGTCACCGGAGATCGTCTGCACCGTCTCGTTCACCTGGCTGAAGACTCCGGCCACGTCGAGGATGCCGTACAGCACCCCCACCATGATCAGCCAGACGAAGAACAGCGCGATCGCCAGCACGCACGAGAACTTGAAGACCGAATAGACGTTGATGTGGCTCAGCGTCAGCCGGGCCCGCCGTGGCTGCCGGACGCCGCGGGCAGAACGGCCCCGGCCGGCCCGGGTCTCGGCCTCGGCCGCGGAGGCCTTCATCGCGTCCTTTGCCGAGGAGGCCTTGGACGCCAGCTTGGACCCGAGCCCGCTGCCCGACGAACCGTCGTCCGAACCGGGGCCGGAGTTGACCGTGGAGCCGGTTGACCAACCGCTGGACTGCTGGCTCGGCGGCTGCTGCGTCCCCACCTTCGGCAGGGTCGCGGTGTCCTGATCGGCGCCGGCGTTGCTGCCCCGGGCAGGCGGCGGATAGCCCTGAGTCATATCCCTGCTACTCCTGCTCCTCGGGTTCGTCGGCATTGCGAGCGATCGAGATCAGATTGACGCCGTCAGGCAAGTTGATCAGCCGCACGCCCATTGTCTGACGAGACGTTCGCCGCACCTCGGCCACCGATGTCCGGATCACCACACCGTCGGACGTGATCGCATAGATCTCATCCTCGGGACGCACCGTCATCGCGCCGACCAAGGCACCACGCGTGGAGACTATACGCGCGGTGAGCACGCCCTTCCCGCCTCGACCTTGCACCGGGTACTCCGCGACCTTGGTGCGCTTGGCGAAGCCGCCGTCGGTGGCGATCAGGATCTCCATGTCGTCCTGGACGACCTCCATGGCCAGCAACTCGTCATGGGAGCCGAAGCGCATGCCGATCACGCCGGAGGTGGCCCGGCCCATCGGCCGCAGCGTCTCGTCGTCGGCCTTGAACCGGATCGACTGCGCCTTCTTGCTCACCAGCAGCAGGTCATCGGTCGGCGAGATCAGCGAGGCGTCGATCAGCTCGTCCTCCTCGCGCAGGTTGATGGCCACGATGCCGCCGGAGCGGTTGGAGTCGAAGTCGGTCAGCTTGGTCTTCTTGACCAGGCCGGCCTTGGTGGCCAGCACCAGGTACGGCGCGGCGTCGTAGTTCTTGATGGTGATCACCTCGGCGATCACCTCGTCCGGCTGGAAGGCCAGCAGGTTGGCCACGTGCTGGCCGCGGGCGTTGCGGTTGGCCTCGGGCAGGTCATAGGTCTTGGTGCGGTAGACCCGCCCCTTGTTGGTGAAGAACAGGATCCAGTCGTGGGTCGAGCAGACGAAGAAGTGCGCCACCAGGTCATCGGTCTTGAGCGCCGCGCCCTGCACGCCCTTGCCACCGCGGCGCTGGGCCCGGTACAGGTCGGTCTTGGTCCGCTTGGCGTAGCCGGTCCGGGTGATGGTCACCACCACGTCCTCGGCGGCGATCAGGTCCTCCATCGACATGTCGCCGTCGTAGGGGACCAGCCGGGTGCGCCGCTCGTTGCCGTACCTGTCGACGATCTCGTTCAGCTCGTCGCGGATGATCTGGCGCTGCCGGCCGGGCTTGGCGAGGATGTCCTTGAAGTCGGCGATCTTGGCCTCGATCTCGGCGGCCTCCTCCTGGATCCGCAGCCGCTCCAGGGCGGCCAGCCGGCGCAGCTGCAGGTCCAGGATCGCCACCGCCTGGATCTCGTCGATCGTCAGCAGCTCCATCAGCCCGGTCCGGGCCGCGTCGGCCGACGGCGAGCTGCGGATCAGCGCGATCACCGCGTCCAGGGCGTCCAGGGCCTTGAGGTAGGCGCGCAGGATGTGCGCCCGCTCCTCGGCCTTGCGCAGCCGGTACTCGGTCCGCCGCTTGATGACCTCGACCTGGTGATCGACGTAGTAGCTGACCACCTGATTCAGCGCCAGCGTGCGCGGCACCCCGTCCACGATCGCGAGCATCGTGACGCCGAAGGTGGTCTGCAGCTGGGTGTGCTTGTAGAGGTTGTTCAGCACCACCTTGGCCACCGCGTCCCGCTTGAGGGTGACCACGATGCGCATGCCGATCCGGTCCGAGGACTCGTCGTTGATGTCGGCGATGCCCCCGACCTTGCCCTCGCGGGCCAGGCCGGCGATGTTCTCGACCAGGTTGTCGGGGTTGACCTGGTAGGGCAGCTCGGTGACCACCAGGATGGTGCGGCCCCGGCTGTCCTCCTCGACGGTGACCACCGCGCGCATCCGGATCGAGCCGCGGCCGGTGCGGTAGGCCTCCTCGATCCCGTCCCGGCCGACGATCAGGCCCTTGGTCGGAAAGTCCGGGCCGGGAATGTCGCTCATCAGCTGCTCGAGCAGCTCTTCCGGGGTGGCGTCGGGGTGGTCGAGTGCCCAGCTGACGCCGGCGGCCACCTCGCGCAGGTTGTGCGGCGGCAGGTTGGTCGCCATGCCGACCGCGATGCCGCCGCCGCCGTTGACCAGCAGGTTCGGGATCCGGGACGGCAGCACCACCGGCTCGGAGGACCGGCCGTCGTAGTTGGGCTTGAAGTCGACGGTCTCCTCGTCGATGTCGCGCAGCATCTCCATGGCCAGCGGCGAGAGCCGGGCCTCGGTGTTGTGCGAGACGAAGCCGTTGGTGAGGAACGCGTGGTCTGTCGAGTCCACCCGCAGCGAGTAGACCGCCTCGACGCCGGCCGGGGTCACCGCGTCGACCGGGACCAGGGTGAACTGGCGCGGGTCACCGCCGTCATCGGGCAGGTGCCGGGCCTGACCGGTCCGGTAGGCCACGCTCAGGTCGGGCAGCAGCGGCAGCGCCTTGGCCCAGCTCTGGCTGCTGAACTCCGACGAGCGCAGCACCAGGACGTCGCTGGCGGTGATCTCGCCGATCAGCTTCCACATCAGGGTCGGGACGTTCTGCACCCGGCCGATCACCAGCAGCGGGTGGTTGGCGGTGCCGGTCACCGACCGGCCACCGGCCGACACCGTCAGCACCGGGTGCTCGCCGGAGTGGTGGAAGGCGCTGACCCGCACCGGCGTGCCGTCGCGGCCGATCACCTTGAAGTCGACCTCGGTGCTGCTGTTCGGCTCGGCCCCGGGCAGCAGGTCGGCGATCGCCACCTCGCCGTCCGGGGTGGCGATCATCGTCGGGCCGGTGACGCAGTAACGCATCGCGGCCGCCGGGTCGTTGCCCGGTGAGCCGAAATTGCCCTGGCCGTCGATCAGCGGCGCCCGCATCGACCACGGCTGGGCGAGCCGGACCAGGGTGTCATAGATCGCGGAGTCACCGTGGGGGTGGTAGTTGCCCATCACGTCGCCGACCACCCGCGAGCACTTGACGTAGCCGCGATCGGGCCGGTAGCCGCTGTCATACATCGCGTAGAGCACCCGCCGGTGCACCGGCTTGAGCCCGTCCCGCACGTCCGGCAGCGCCCGGGCCACGATGACGCTCATCGCGTAGTCCAGGAAGCTGCGCTGCATCTCCAGCTGGATGTCCACCGGCTCGATCCGGTCGGTCGTCGGCGGCGGCGGGATCGGGATCTCGGTCATGAAGGCCTTTCGTTGTGATTCCAGATCAGGCGGAACGAGCCGGGATGGGCCTCAGGCCCGCGCCGGCGGCGACGCGACGTCGTCGTGGGTCAGATGTCGAGGAACCGGACGTCCTTGGCGTTGCGGATGATGAAGGACCGGCGGGCCTCGACGTCATCGCCCATCAGCACCGAGAACAGCTCGTCGGCGAGCGCGGCGTCGTCCAGGGTGACCCTCAGCAGCACCCGGGTGGCCGGGTCCATGGTGGTCTCCCACAGCTCGGTGGCGTTCATCTCACCCAGGCCCTTGTAACGCTGGATCGAGTCGCCGGCGGCCCGGCGCCGGCCGGCCGCCTCACCCTGGGCGATGAGGCCGTCGCGCTCACGGTCGGAGTAGGCGAAGTCCGGCTCGCCCTTGGACCACTTGATCTTGTACAGCGGCGGTTGGGACAGGAAGACGTGGCCGTGCTCGATGAGCGGGCGCATGAACCGGAACAGCAGGGTCAGCAGCAGTGTGGTGATGTGCTGGCCGTCGACGTCGGCGTCGGCCATCAGCACCACCTTGTGGTAGCGCAGCTTGGCCAGGTCGAAGTCCTCGTGGATGCCGGTGCCCAGCGCGGTGATCAGCGACTGGACCTCGGTGTTCTTCAGCACCCGGTCGATCCGGGCCTTCTCGACGTTGATGATCTTGCCCCGGATCGGCAGGATCGCCTGGTACATCGAGTCCCGGCCGGACTTGGCCGAGCCGCCGGCCGAGTCACCCTCGACGATGTAGAGCTCGCTCTTCTCGGGGTCGGTGGAGCGGCAGTCGGCCAGCTTGCCGGGCAGCCCCATGGTGTCCAGGGCGTTCTTGCGGGCCAGCTTGCGGGCCTGCTGCGCGGCCTTGCGGGCCCGGGCCGCCGAGGTGGCCTTGGTGATGATCATGCGGCCCTCGGTGGGGTTGCGCTCGAACCAGTCGGCCAGCCACTCGTTGCAGACCTTCTGGATGAAGGACTTGGCCTCGGAGTTGCCCAGCTTGGTCTTGGTCTGGCCCTCGAACTGCGGCTCGGCCAGCTTGATCGAGATGATCGCCGCCAGGCCCTCGCGGATGTCGTCGCCGGTCAGCTTCTCGTCATTGGGCTTGAAGATCTTCTTCTCGGTCGCCCACCGGTTCACCACCGAGGTCAGCGCGCTGCGGAAGCCCTCCTCGTGGGTGCCGCCCTCGTGGGTGTTGATGGTGTTGGCGAAGGTGTAGACCGACTCGGAGTAGGACTCGTTCCACTGCAGCGCGACCTCGGCCGAGAGCCGCAGTTCCTTGTCCTCGGCCTCGAAGTAGACCACCGACTTGTGGATCGGGGACTTGGTGGCGTTGAGGTGCTTGACGAAGTCGGCGATGCCGCCGGCGTAGTGGTAGGTGACCTCTCGCAGCTCGTGGTCACCGCCGCGCTGGTCGCACACCATGATGGTCAGGCCCTTGTTCAGAAAGGCCATCTCCTGCAAGCGCCGGATGATGGTCTCGTAGGAGAACTCCACCGACTCGAAGATCGAGTCATCGGGCCAGAAGGTGACCATGGTGCCGGTCTCCTTGCTGGGCTCACCCTTCTGCAGCGGGGCGGCCGGCTTCTGGTTGACGTAGGGCTGGCGCCACACGTAGCCCTCGCGCTTGATCTCGACCTCCAGCCGGGAGGACAGCGCGTTCACCACCGAGATGCCGACGCCGTGCAGGCCGCCGGAGACCGCGTAGGAGTCGCTGTCGAACTTGCCGCCGGCGTGCAGGATGGTCAGGATCACCTCGACCGCGGGCTTCTTCTGGGCGGTGTTCATGCCGACCGGCATGCCGCGGCCGTTGTCGATGACCCGCACGCCGCCGTTGGGCAGCAGGGCGACCTCGATCCGGTCGCAGTGACCGGCCAGCGCCTCGTCGACGGAGTTGTCGACCACCTCCCACACCAGGTGGTGCAGTCCTCGCTCGCCGGTGGAGCCGATGTACATACCCGGTCGCTTGCGGACAGCTTCGAGCCCCTCGAGGACGGTGATCGAATCTGCTCCGTATTCAGACGCAGCCTTAGCCGCCACTCGGTGCTCCTTCATCTGGACTGCTCGTCACATGCCGTACTGCGCCTTCGCGCCACAGCGCTGAATCAGTGGGACCCCACCAGCGGGGGTCAACCTCACCAGTCTACGGGGTGACGCGGCCACAATGCCGCTTGCAACACCGCTGATCGTCCCACAGAGCCATTTTGCGGCCACCGGTGAATCGGGATACGCGGCATCGCGCCCTGGCTCGGCAGCGCGAGCCGGATCAGCCGTAGGTGTCGCGTGCCCCACGGCCCCCGTGCATCGACCACGGACCCCGTTTCCAGGACGGCGCCGAGGGCCCGGTGATGATCAGTTTGGAGACCACCCCGGCGGGCAGCTCCCGGGCGATCCGGGCCAGGATCTGCGGCGCCATCAACCGCAGCTGGGTGGCCCAGGCGGTGGACTCGGCCGACACCTTGAGCTCGCCGTCCACCAGGCTGACCGGCTGGCAGCGGGCAGCGATCTCGGAGCCCACCACGCTCGCCCACTGGCTCATCAACCTGGCCTGGGCCAGCGGCGCCACCCAGCCGAGCTCGGCCATCGTGTTGCCGAGGATGCTGCCGATCAGAGCCGGGTCGCGCTCGTCCGGACGGGCCCCGCTGTAGCCGCCCCCGGGTGAGCGCCGCCGGCCGAGCCGAGCCGGCCGGCCGGAGCCGCGACCGGCCGCGATCGACCGGGCCGAGCGCAGCGCGCCCGCCGCGAGGTCCGGCGCGGCCGGCTCATCACCCACCCTGTCATCACCCACCGTGTCCGGGACCGGTGTGGAACCGGCTGTGGATAACTCTGACGTTTCTGTGGGCAACTGAGGGTCAGGGATGGCATACCGGTCACGTCTTCGGTGGATATCTCCAGCCCCGGTGGGAACTTCACGCACGCCGAACCTCACCCTCAGCTACCGAGTAGTGGGCACCGGTCAGCGCCGGCGGCACATCCGCCAGGACGGCGGCCGAGATCAGCACCTGCTCGGCCTTGCCCGCGATGCTGGCCAGCTGCTCGCGGCGGGCCGCGTCCAGCTCGGCGAAGACGTCGTCGAGGATCAACACCGGTTCGGCGCCGTCTGCCGAGAGCAGCTCATAACAGGCCAGCCGCAGCGCCAGCGCCGCCGACCAGCCCTCGCCGTGGCTGGCGTAACCGCGCAGCGGCAGGTCGTTGAGCCGGAGCTCCAGATCGTCGCGATGCGGGCCGACCAGGCTCACACCGCGCTCGATCTCCTGCTGCCGGACCTTGGCCAGCTCGTCCAGCAACGCCTGGGACAGGGCCTCGACATCAGGAATCACACCGGTGTCATTACCTGCCGGATCCACAATCGAGCTGACATAACTCAGCGCCAGCCGGCCACTTGCCGGCGCGAGCTCGGCATAGGCCTGGGCGGCGTGCGGGCGCAGCGCGGCCACCAGCTCCAACCGGGCGGCCAGCAACTGCGCGCCGTGGGTGGCCAGGTGGCCGTCCCACACCTCCAGGGTGCGCAGGTCCCCGGCACCGCCGGCCCGCCGCGCCGCGCCGGCGGTCTTGAGCAGCGCTGCCCGCTGCTTGAGCACCCGCTCGTAGTCGGCGCGCACGCCGGCTAACCGGGGCGTCAACTGCACCAGCACGTCATCGAGAAAGCGCCGTCGCTCGGACGGGTCGCCCCGCACGATGGCCAGGTCCTCGGGGGCGAACAGCACGGTCCGCAGCCCGCCCAGGATGTCGCGCGGGCGGGTCACCGGTGACCGGTTCAGCTTGGCCCGGTTGGCCCGGCCGGCGGTGATCTCGACCTCGAGCACCAGTTGCCGGCCGGCCGACACCACCGCGGCCTGCACCACCGCCCGGTCAGCGCCCGCCCGGATCAGCGGGGCGTCGGTGGCGACCCGGTGGCTTCCCAGCGTGGCCAGGTAACCGATCGCCTCGAGCAGGTTGGTCTTGCCCTCGCCGTTCGGCCCGATCAGCACGCTGGCGCCGGGTTCGAAGCTGACGTCGGCCCGGGGCCAGCTCCGAAAGTCAGCGATGCTGAGGTGCTGGACGTACATCGAGGCCGGCGGCGGGACGCTCTAGGAGGCGCCGGGCGAGATGGCCTGGGAGGCGGACACGCTGCCGACCGCTTCGACGGCGTGGCCACCGAACTGGTTGCGCAGGGCGGCCACCATCTTCATCGCCGGCGAGTCCTCCTGGCGGGAGGCGAACCTGGCGAACAGCGCCGCGGTGATCACCGGCAGCGGAACGGCGTTGTCGATCGCCGCCTCGACGGTCCACCGGCCCTCGCCGGAGTCCTGGGCGTAGCCGCGCAGCTTGCTCAGCTCGGGGTCGTCCTGCAGCGCCAGCACCGCCAGGTCCAGCAGCCAGGACCGGATGACGGTGCCCTGCTGCCAGGACTTGAACGTCTCGGCGACGTTGTCCAGCAGCGGCGAGGCCGCCATCAGCTCGTAGCCCTCGGCATAGGCCTGCATCATGCCGTACTCGATGCCGTTGTGGACCATCTTGGCGAAGTGTCCCGCGCCGACGGCGGTGCCGGCGTGCACGAAGCCGCCCTCGCCCTCGGGCTTGAGCGTGTCGAAGATCGGCTGGGCCCGGGCCACGTCGGCGGCCGGGCCGCCGACCATCAGGGCGTAGCCGTTCTTCAGGCCCCAGATACCGCCGGAGACGCCGGCGTCGAGAAAGGAGATGCCCTTGGCGCCGAGCAGCTCGGCGTGCCGGGCGTCGTCGGTGTACTTGGAGTTGCCGCCGTCGATGACCAGGTCGCCCTCGGCGAGCAGCCCACCGAGGGCGTGGACGGTGTCATCGGTCGCCGCGCCGGCCGGAACCATGATCCACACCGTCCGGGGCGCGGTCAGCGTGCTGACCAGCTCTTCGAGCGAGGCGACATCGCGCCCCGCTTCGGGCGACCGGTCGAACCCGACGACGGTGTGACCGCCGTTGCGGAGCCGCTCGGCCATGTTGCCGCCCATCTTGCCCAGTCCGATCAGACCGATCTCCATGCCCGCCTCCAGCTTTCGATGCCGTGCCCGGCCACTCGTGGACCCCGAGATTTCACCGTAGCCGTCCCGGGCCGCGGCGGGCAGGCCGCCCCCGACGCACCTCGTCCCCAGCGCCTATAGGTAGTTCTTGTCTTTCTATTCAGAGCTAAGTAATCGTCGTCATAAGGCCTGTGGACACTGTGGATAACCGGTGTTTGCCCTGGTCAGCAGGCATGTCCGGGTGTGGGTGGCTTGCTGGACAACCTGAGAGGCGAGCAACGTCGAAGTGGACGACAGCAATCTCGAAGTCGTCCTCCACATCAACGGCGAACCTTGTCCACACGCCTGCCCACACTGTGTGGAAGCACCCGGTTACCGGCGACGCCCCACGGGCAACCTCGAAGTGGACGCGGCGGAGGGACTACCGGTAGGGCGAGCGGCGGGACAGCGGCGCTCAGCCGGCGCTCAGGAGCGGGCGCGGGTCCTGATGCGGCTGGTCAGCTCGGTGATCTGGTTGTAGACGTTGCGGCGCTCGGTCATCAGGGACCGGATCTTGCGCTCGGCGTGCATCACCGTGGTGTGGTCGCGGCCGCCGAAGGTCTGGCCGATCTTGGGCAGCGACAGCTCGGTGAGCTCCCGGCACAGGTACATCGCGATCTGGCGGGCCGAGACCAGCACCCGGGTCCGCGAGCCGCCGGTCAGGTCCTCCAGGGTGATGCCGAAGTACTCAGCCGTCACCGCCATGATCGTCGAGGCGGTGATGTCGGGCCGGTCTGACTCCGAGATCAGGTCCTTGAGCACGATCTCGGCGAGCTTGAGGTCGATGTCCTGCTTGTTCAGGCTGCCGAAGGCGACCACCCGGATCAGCGCGCCCTCGAGCTCGCGGATGTTGCTCTGGATCTTGGAGGCGATGAACTCCATGACGCCCGGCTGCAGGGTCATGCCGTCCTTGGCGGCCTTCTTGCGCAGGATCGCGATCCGCAATTCCAGGTCCGGCGCCTGCACGTCGGTGATCAGCCCCGACTTGAACCGGGTGACCAGCCGGTTCTGCAGCCCGGACAGCTGCTCGGGCTTGCGGTCACACGAGATCACGATCTGCTTGTTGGCCAACTGCAGGGTGTTGAAGGTGTGGAAGAACGCCTCCTGGGTCTGCTCGGCCCGCTCCAGGAACTGGATGTCGTCGATCAGCAGCAGGTCGACGTCGCGATAGCGGCGCTGGAAGGACTGGACGTCATTGACCCGGACCGAGTTGATGAAGTCGTTGGTGAATTCCTCGCTGGAGACGTAGCGGACCCGCATGGTCGGTTCCAGCCGGCGGCCGTAGGTGCCGATCGCGTGCAGCAGGTGGGTCTTGCCCAGGCCGGACTCGCCATAGATGAACAGCGGGTTGTAGGCCTTGGCCGGCGCCTCGGCGACCGCCACCGCCGCGGCGTGGGCGAACCGGTTGGACGAGCCGGGGACGAAGGTCTCGAAGGTGTACTTCGGATTGAGCCGGGCGTCGTGGTCGATCCGCACCATCGCCGGGGTCGGCACGCTGCCGAAGATCCCGCGGCCCGCCCGGTTCGCCGGGCCGTCGATCCGCCCGTCGGCCAGGCTGTCCAGCCGGCTGTCGACCAGGGCGTCGACCCGCTCGTCGGCGCCGTCGTAGAACCGGTCGTAGGTGTCGATCTCGGCGTCCTCGGCGTCCTCGACCGCGGCGCTCGGCCGATCGCCCGGCTCCATCGGCTGGATCGTGACGGCGACGTTGATGTCGCGGCCGAGCGCCTCGCTCAGGGTCGCGGTGATCAGCGGTCGGAGGTTGTTCTCCAGGTAATCCTTGGCATAGGTGTTGGGCGCGGCCAGCAGCGCGGTGTCCTCCAGCAGCCCGATCGGCCGGGTCAGGCTCAGCCAGGCGCGCTGATGGGGCCGAACCGAGGGGTCGTCGAGCTGGTTGATCGCGCGGTGCCAGACATCCGCGAGATCGGCGAGCTCGTCCGCCACTTTGGATTCACTCCCTCGGTCATTGCCCTCGTGCACCGCACCGCGGCCCTTGCCCGACCGGATGAACTTGCTCACCGCGGCAATCCGATACCCGGATCTCTATCCACACAATTATCCACAGGTTGTGGAGGGGTGCCGAAACAACTCCGGCCTGCTGGCCGAAGTCTCGCTCAAATCCCGCAGCGTTTGGGTTCGAGCCGACAACCTAACAGCGGAGCAGGCCAACTCACAATGCCGGAGGGCCACTTTGAGGCCACTTCGGGCGTGTCGAGTTGCCCGGACGCAACTCGCGAGTTGCCCACTTGCGCCGGCGGGCAAGACATGAGCGATGTGGGCCCTGCTGAGGGGAGCTGGCCGGCCCGGCGCCGGTTTGACCTCGGTAGGGGTCGATCCGTACCGTTGAACTCTCGTGTGCCGTCTCTTTTCGCCGGTCACTTCCTGTGCCGTTCCACCAAAGTCACGACCCAGTAGGGCGCGACGTCGTTAACCCAGCCGAGTGCGCCCGCCAGTCGCGCACCAGGCGTGAAGAATTGTGATGGAGCCAGACCGTGAGCAAGCGGACCTTCCAGCCGAACAACCGCCGCCGGGCCAAGACCCACGGCTTCCGTCTGCGGATGCGGACCCGTGCCGGTCGCGCCATCTTGCAGGCCCGCCGGCGCAAGGGCCGCGGCGAACTGTCCGCCTGAGCCGGTCGTCCCAGGTGTTGCCCGCCGCTCATCGCCTCAGGTCGGCCGCTGACTTCACCGCGGTGACCAAGCACGGCCGGCGGGCGCGCAGCGGCTCGATGGTGGTGTACCTGCTCACCGAGCCGGCCGGTCCCGACGACCCTGGCCGGGCCGGGCTGGTGGTGGGCAAGGCGGTAGGGGGCAGTGTGGTGCGTCACCGGGTATCCCGCCGGTTGCGTGCCCAACTCCAGGAACGGCTGGATCGCATTCCGAGTGGAGCCAGGCTGGTGGTACGCGCCCTTCCCGAGACCTCGACCGCCTCGTCGGCAGCGCTCGGCCGTGATCTGGGTCGAGCCCTGGACAAGCTGAGCTCCCAGGCCGAGCAGCGGGCCGGCGCGAGCAAGGAAGGGAGCGGATCCAGTCGATGACGGACCGTCCCGGACCGGCGGCGCGCGCGGCGCTCACGGCAATCGCTTTCTACCAGGGCGCCTGGAGCTGCCGGCGTCCCCCGGCCTGCCGGTTCACCCCCAGCTGCAGCGCCTACACCGCGACCGCTATCTCACGGTTTGGGCTGGTTCGAGGTGCTCTGTTGGGAATCAAGCGCCTTGGCCGGTGCCAACCCTTTCGACCTGGTGGTTATGACCCGGTTCCACCGCTTGACGAGGCCGAAGGGCCTGCGCCAGGGGGAACCGATCCCGGCACCGACTCGTCGGATGAGAAGACTCTCCTAGAACAGGCTGGTTGATGCTGGATTTCCTCTACACCTCCATCTCATGGGTGCTGCTGCGCTGGTACCAGCTGTTCACCTGGCTCGGCATGGACGAGAAGAGCGGCCTGACCTGGACGCTGTCGATCGTCATGCTGACGGTGACGGCCCGGCTGATGATGTTCCGGTTCTTCATCAAGCAGGTGCACTACCAGCGCCGCATGCAGGAGATGCAGCCCAAGATCAAGAAGCTGCAGGAGAAGCACAAGGGCGACAAGGCCAGCCTGCAGCGCGAGATGATGGCGCTGCAGCAGTCCGAGGGGTTCAACCCGATCTCGGGCTGCCTGCCGATGCTGCTGCAGATCCCGATCTTCATCTCGCTGTTCCACGTGCTCAAGCACATCTCGAACTCGGTCGGGTTGCCGCCCGGCTCCCGCGGCCTGACGCTGTACAGCTTCACCGAGCAGCAGACCACCGACGCGGCCGCCGCCAAGCTCTTCGACGCCCCGCTGGCCGCCCAGCTGCGGGATTCGGCGGAGAAGATCCAGGGAGAACTCGGCGGAGACGTCAGCACCACCCGGATCGTCACCATCGTGTTGGTGATCATCAGCGCCCTGGCGACCTACCTGACCCAGCGGGCGGTGATCCAGAACCAGACCACCCCACCCGAGGGCCAGGCCGCGATGATCCAGAAGCTGATGCTGGTCGGCATCCCGGTGTCCGTCCTGGTGTCGGGCTTCATCTTCCCGATCGGGGTGCTGCTGTACTGGTTCACCAGCAACCTGTGGACGATGGGGCAGCAGTACTACATCTTCAAGTACCACCCGCACACTCCCGGCACCGCCGCGGCCACCGCCGACGTCCCGGCCGGCCAGGTGGGTAAGACGCTGGCCCCCAAGGTCGGGCAGAAGCCGGTCAGCCCCAAGGGCACCCGCCCCGGCACCGCTCCCCGCCCCGCCACCCCCGGACGGGGCACCGCGAGCGCCGCGACGCCGGCCGCTGGGACCACGAAGGCCGCTGGGACGGCGAAGGCCGCTGGGACGGCGAAGGCTGCTGGGACGGCGAAGGCTGCCAACGCCAAGGGCACGGCCAATGGCGCCGGGGCCCAGGTCAACCTGTCCAAATCCGAGCCGGCCGTCAGCCAACCGGTAGACAACGCGGCGGCTGCTCCGGCCGGGTCCGCCGCTGCTCCGGCCGGGTCCGCCTCGCCCGGTCGCGGCCAGCGCCCCGCCGGCAACCGGCCTTCCGGCAACAAGCGTTCTCCGAGCAAGAAACGCCGTTAGCCGGCGAGCCTGTCCCACCCATAGCACTGCAACCTGCGCAGTGAGAGAAAGAACGAGGGATTGCTGATGACCGACACCGCCTCGCCCGACACCGCCACATCAGGGCCTGAGAGGGACGCCCCGTCGCTGCTGGTCCAGGAAGGTGACATCGCCGCCGACTACCTCGAGCGACTGCTCGACATCGTCGACTATGACGGTGACATCGACCTCGACGTCGAGAACGGCAGGGCCATGGTCGCCATTGTCGGCTCCGAGTTGCAGCCGCTGATCGGCCCGGCGGGCGCCACCCTGGACGCCCTGCAGGAACTGACCCGGCTGGCGGTGCAGCAGCAGACCGGCATCCGCAGCCGCCTGATGCTGGACGTGTCCGGACACCGCCGGGCCCGCCGGGACGAGTTGACCGCACTGGCCAAGCAGACCGCCACCGAGGTGCTGAGCTCCGGCGCCCCCGTCCGGTTGTCGCCGATGAACCCGTTCGAGCGCAAGGTGGTGCACGACGCCATCTCGGCCACCGACGGTGTTCTGAGCGAGTCCGAGGGCGAGGAGCCGAACCGGCGGGTTGTGGTCCTGCCGGCCACGTGACCGGCAGCGGTCCTGCCGCCGCGCCATCAGCGCCGGACGGGCCGCCTGCTCAGCCCGGGCCGGCAGCCCCGGCCCCGCCCGAGATCGTGCTGCGCCGGTTCGGCCCCGCCGCCGAGCTGCTGACGCGCTATGCCGAGTGGCTGGCCGGACCCGGGACCTCCCGCGGCCTGCTCGGCCCCCGCGAGGTGCCACGGTTGTGGGATCGCCACCTGTTGAATTCGGTGGCTCTGGCGGAGTTGATCCCGCAACACGCACGATTGGTCGATATCGGCACCGGGGCCGGCTTGCCCGGCTTGGCAGTGGCGTGCGTTCGTCCCGATCTGACGGTCGATCTGGTGGAATCGTTACTCCGGCGCACCGACTTTCTCACCGAAGTGGTGGCCGCGCTGGGATTGGCCGATCGAGTTCGGGTGATCCGGGGCAGGGCGGAGGACAGCGCCGTGCGTAACACGGTAGGTTCAGCGCAGTTCGTGACGGCGCGCGCGGTGGCGCCACTGGACCGGCTGGTCCGATGGAGCTTTCCGCTACTGCGACCAGGTGGCAGCTTGCTCGCCCTCAAGGGAGCAAGCGCTGAGGACGAAGTAAGCGAGCATCAGCAGTTCCTGACCCGGATGCGGGCCGAGGTTAGAGGGGTCATCGAATGTGGCGCCGAACTGGTAGATCCGCCCACCCGGGTCGTGCACCTGGTGCGCAAGTAGCCCCAGCACCCGTTTTGTCACTATCAGCCTGTTTCAGCCCGCTCGGCGGGCTTGAGCCTTCCGGCACTCCGCCGATGAACCGGCGCGCGTGAGTAGCCATGTGAGTAGCCAGCTCCACCGACCAGCCGATGAGGTGACATCCGGGATGCCGGACGAGCTCGACACTATTTCCATCCGCAGTACCGTAATTCCGTTGGCTTCAGAGCAGTCCGAGCCAGCCCCTGCCTCCGTGGACGACGCGATTCCGACCGCAGCTGGCGCGGCCCCCGGCGGCTGGCGGTCCGAAAGCGGGAACGGCATGCATGTTTCACGTGAAACATCGCTCGGTACCGACCTCTACGAGGCACTGCAGGCTGACCTGGCCCATGAGGCACTCCATCCCGGGCAACCTCATGTTTCACGTGAAACATCCCTCAACAACACCCCGATTGCTCGCGAGGCGATGCAGGCTGTTCAGGTGCGCAATGTCCGGCAACAGTCCTGGGCCGCGCCGGCCCAGCGGCGGATCATCACGGTGGCGAATCAGAAAGGCGGGGTCGGCAAGACCACGTCTGCCGTCAACCTGGCGATGGCGTTGGCGCTGCATGGCCTGAACGTGCTGTTGATCGATCTCGATCCCCAGGGCAACGCCAGCACCGCGCTGGGGGTACCGCACTCCGCCGGCACGCCCTCGGTCTATGACGTCCTGCTCGGCGGCATGTCACTCGCGGCAGTGGCTGTGCCGGTCGAAGCCGCTCCGTTGCTGCGCTGCGTGCCCGCCACCATCGACCTGGCCGGCGCGGATATCGAGCTCGCGTCCCAGGTCGCCCGCGAGCACCGGCTGCGCAGGGCTTTGGTGAGCTACACCGACAAGGTCGATTACGTCATCATCGACTCTCCCCCGGCGCTGGGGCTGCTCACCCTGAACGCCCTGGTCGCCGCCAAGGAGATCCTGATCCCGATCCAGTGCGAGTACTACGCGCTGGAGGGCCTCGCCCAACTGCTCAACACGGTGGAGCTGGTCAAGAGCCAGCTCAACGAGGCCCTCGAGGTGTCGACCGTGCTGCTCACCATGTACGACAGCCGCACCCGCCTCGCCGACCAGGTGGCGGACGAGGTGCGCCAGCACTTCGGTGACCGGGTGATCCGGTCCGTCATTCCGCGCAACGTCCGGGTGTCGGAGGCTCCTGGCTACGGCCAGACCGTGATCACGTATGACCCAGGCTCCCGCGGGGCGGTCAGTTACCTCGAGGCCGCACGCGAGCTTGCCGAGCGCGGCGCCGCCAAGCCGGAGCAGGACGAGCAGCAGCGGGAGGCGCGGTAATGACCAAACCCCAACGACGCGGTGGCCTCGGTCGAGGCCTGGGCGCCCTGATCCCGACGGCTCCTGCTCAGCCGGCTGATATCGAGGCTCCCGACTACCGGTACCCGGAGGACCCCGAGCCGGTGGCCGCCGACCACCAGGACGCCGAGGTCACCGCTCGACCGACGAACCAGGCGAGTCCGGCGGGCGGCGGCGTCAAGGTCGTCAACCGGGTGCCGTCGCTGTCCTCGCTGTCGGCCTCGTCGGCGACCGACTTCTACTTCGACCCGTCGCCGGTGCCCGGCACGACGCTGCGGCAGCTCCGACCGGATCAGATCACCACCAACCCGAAGCAGCCGAGGCAGGTCTTCGACGAGGAGGCCCTGACCGAGCTGAGCCATTCGATCAAAGAGTTCGGCGTGCTTCAGCCGATCGTGGTGCGTCCCCAGGGCTCCGGCTTCGAGTTGGTGATGGGTGAGCGCCGGCTGCGCGCCGCGATCGCCGCCGGCCTGGACACCATTCCGGCCATCGTGCGAGAGACCGCTGACGAGGCGATGCTGCGGGACGCGCTGCTGGAGAACATCCACCGGGCTCAGCTCAATCCCCTGGAAGAAGCGGCCGCCTACCAGCAGTTGCTGCAGGAGTTCGGCGTGACCCACGAGGAGCTGGCCAGCAAGATCGGGCGCAGCCGCTCGCAGGTGAGCAACACGATCAGGCTGATGAACCTGTCGGTGCCGGTCCAGCGCCGGGTGGCTGCCGGGGTGCTGTCCGCCGGGCATGCCCGGGCGCTGCTGGGCCTGGAGGATCGCGACCAGCAGGACGAGCTGGCGAGCCGGATCGTCGCGGAGGGGCTCTCGGTACGGGCGACCGAGGAACTCGTCACCCTTGCCGTGGGCAGCGCAGTGCCGAAGAGCCGGGCCAAGCCCAGCCGCCGACCGACCGCCCCCGCCCTCGGCGAGCTCGCGAGCAAGCTCTCGGACACCCTGGAAACCCGCGTGAAGGTCGAGCTGGGCCGCCGCAAGGGAAAGATCACCGTGGAGTTCGGCTCGATCGACGATCTGGAGCGGATCATCGCCGTGATCGCCCCTCAGCTGGCGACGGCGACGACCGCCCCGCAGGGCTAACTGCCCGGCTGCGCCGGCTCGGGCCGCATCCGGCCGTAGGAGACCACCTCGGTCACCGGCCGCCGGCCGCGTTTCAGCGACGGCGACTTGCGGTCGGGCGCGGGGTAGCCGAGGCTGATCACCCCTACGATCGACAGCCGTTCGGGCACCCCGAAGGCCTGCTTCACCTGCTGGTGCCCCTCGACCGGCACCCCGAAGAAGCAGCCGCCGAGCCCGTGGTCGACGGCGCCCAGCAGGATCAGCAAGCTCGCCATGCCGGTGTCGACATCCCAGTACGGCACCGGCCAACGGGCCTCGTCGCGGTCGGTCCAGCCCTTGTCAGCAGCCGCATACCGATCCAAATAAGCCATTTTGTCCGACATCGCGAGGATCAACGCGGGTGCTGATCGCATGCCGCGCAGCCAGGGGTCGGGTTCGGCCGCCGGGTCGTCGGCGCCGGCGTTCCAGAACACGTCCCGGTCCTCGGCGGTGTCGAGCACCAGAAAGTGCCAGCCCTGGCTGAACCCGGCCGACGGCGCCCGGATCGCCAGTTCGAGCAGTTCGGTCAGTACCGACCGGGCCACCGGCCGGTCCGGATCGTAGGCGCGGACCATCCGGCGCTTGCGCACCACCTCGGTGAATTCCATGCCTGGTGTGTATCACGAAGGCCGTTGGAAATCCTCGGGATGGCCTTGGTACATCTCGGTATGAAACCCTCGTCGGATGGAGCTGACTCAGTCGAACAAGCTCGCTGATGTGTGTTACGACATCCGCGGCCCGGTGCTGGTCGAGGCTAAGCGGCTGGAGGCCCAGGGCCATTCGATCCTCAAGCTGAACATCGGCAATCCGGCGCCGTTCGGCTTCACCGCACCGGACGAGATCCTGGTGGACGTGATCCGCAATCTCCGTAACGCGCAAGGGTATTCCGATTCGCAGGGGGTGCTGTCGGCGCGCACCGCCGTGGTGCAGCACTACCAGGAGCGCGGGCTGGATCCCGCGGTCACCGTCGATGACGTGTGGCTGGGCAACGGTGTCAGCGAGCTGATCGTGATGTCGCTGCAGGCGATGCTGAACAACGGCGACGAGGTGCTGATTCCCGCACCGGACTACCCGCTGTGGACGGCGGCCACCTCGCTGGCCGGCGGCCTGCCGGTGCATTACCGCTGCGACGAGTCAGCGGGCTGGCAGCCCGACCTGGAGGACCTGAGAGCCAAGATCAGCCCTCGGACCAAGGCGCTCGTGCTGATCAACCCCAACAATCCGACCGGCGCGGTCTACTCCGAGCAGATCCTGCAGGAGTTCGCCGAGCTGGCCCGCCAGCACAGCCTGGTGGTGCTGGCCGATGAGATCTATGACAAGGTGCTCTACGACGACGCCGCCCACACACCGTTCGCGGTGCTCGCTCCCGACCTGTTCACCCTGACCTTCAACGGCCTGTCCAAGGCCTACCGGCTGGCCGGGTTCCGGTCCGGGTGGATGGTGGCCTCGGGCCCGAAGCAGCATGCCACCAGCTACCTCGAAGGCCTGTCCATCCTGGCCAACATGCGGCTGTGCGCCAACGTGCCGGCCCAGCACGCCATTCAGACCGCTCTCGGCGGCCGGCAGAGCATCCGGGACCTGGTGCTGCCCGGCGGCCGGTTGCTCGAGCAGCGCGACGCGGCGGTGGCGGCGTTGCGGGCCATCCCGGGCGTCAGCTGCGTCGAGCCGAAGGGGGCTCTCTACGTCTTTCCGCGGCTGGACCCCGAGCACTACCCGATCACCGACGACCAGCGCTTCGTGCTCGATTTCTTGCGCGACCAGCACGTGTTGCTGGTGCAGGGCACCGGATTCAACTGGCCTAAGCCGGATCATCTGCGCATAGTCACGCTGCCGCACGCCGATGTCCTGACCGAGGCGATCCGGCGGTTGGGGACCTTCCTGGACAGCTATGACCCGGGTCGGCTTGACTAGTCGGCATGTCGGTCTCTCGTCGGGTGGTGCCACTCACCCTGGACAACCTCGAGGACCTGCCGGACAGTTGCCGGACCTGCCTGTTCTGGGAGCTGGGCCCGCTGGCCGATCCGCGGCCGATGCCGCCGGACGAGGCCAAGCTGGCCAAGGAGTCGTGGCTGTCGGCGACCCTGCTGGACTGGGGAAGCTGCGGCAAGGTGGCCTACGCCGGCAGTGAGCCGGTGGGTTACGCCCTGTTCGCGCCGCCTGGCTTCGTGCCCCGCTCGATGTCGTTCCCCACCTCGCCGGTGTCGGGTGACGCGGTGCTGCTGCTGGCCGCCTACGTGGCCCCGCACTGGCGCTCCGGCGGCATCGGCCGGATGCTGGCGCAGTCGGTGGCCGCCGAGCTGGTGCCGCGGGGGGTCAAGGCAGTGGAGGCCTTCGGGTCCACCGGCCCGTTGTCGCGCGGCTGCCTGTTGCCGGCCGGCTACCTGCGGTCGGTGGGGTTCAAGACCGTGCGCCCGCATCCGGCCTATCCACGGCTGCGGATGGAGCTGAGGTCGACCGTGTCGTGGCGCTATGACGTCGAGTACGCCCTGGAGCGGATCTTCGGAACGAACGTCGGCTCGTTGACTCCCGCCCGCTGAGCCAGGGCCTTCAGGCTGTCGGGCCGGCGCCACAGCGCGCCAGGGGCTTTGAGCAAGACTCAGCGCTCGGCCCCCGTTGGGGGTCGAGCGCTGAGTCCCTTTACTTACGGGCTAATTCCCAGTGCTGACGGTTCCTACTCCGTGTACTCGGGGCAGGGCGGCGCGGTCGCGTCGTAGAGGTTATCGGTGTCCGCGGTGACAGCCCGCAGGGCATCGATCCGACCGTGGCCGAAGCACTCGTCGTAGCCGGGCAGGCCGATGTCGACCGTGGTGGCCTGCAACAGGGCCTCGACACTCTGCGGCGGCATCTTCACGTCGCCGTCCTGGCCGAGCTCACCGAATTGGCTGATGATGAGCGCGGCGACCCCAGCAGCGTGCGGGGATGCCATCGACGTTCCCTGGATGCAGACGTAGCCGCCACCGGGGAAGGTGGACAGAATGGTGGTCGCGCAGTTACCGGTGCCACCACTGCCGCCCGGGGCCGACACGTCGTTCATGCCCACTCCGTAGTTGGAGTAGAAGGCCTTTTCGCTGGCGGGGCCCAGCGACGAGGTGCCGATGACGCCCTGGGTCTCGGCCGGCACGACCTCGCACTCGTTGGAGATGGGCTGCCCGCTGGCATCCACGGGGTGAGCCAGATCCTGGTCGGAGTTGCCCAGGGCGGCGACCGGGGTGACGCCCTGGCTGCGGGCGTACTGGATGGCGCGCTCGACGGCGTGCCGGAAGGTGCGCTGGATCGGGTCGGAGGCGCACTTGAACTCGGTCGACTCCTGGAACTCGTTGTCATCGACGAAGAAGCTCATGTTGATGACGTCGAACTTTTGGTCGCCGGAGTAGGTGATGCCGTCCACGACGGGGCTGGCGTAGCAGTAGCCGGTCGTGTCGCAGACCTTCACCGGGACGAGCGTGACGTTGGGAGCGACACCCACCATGCCGATCCCGTTGGCCCGGGCGCCGATGGTGCCGGCGACGTGCGTGCCGTGGAACTGGTTGTCCGTGCAGGGGTCCGGCACGCCGACGGCCACGCCGGGAGGCAGTGCCGCGAGGGAGTTCCGGCCGCGGGTGCAGTCCACGTTCGAGACGCCGGCCTTCTGGAAGTCCGGGTGCCGGCCGTCGATCCCGCTGTCGAGCACGCCGACGTCCACGGCCAACCTGCCGGCCTGGATCGCGTGGGCCTGCTCGGTCCTGATCTGGCGCATGTCCCACTGCAGCGGCTCAAGCGGGTCGGCGGACGGGTCCGGGGCAGGGTATTCGTGCACCCGCACGGCGAAGTCGTTGCCCACCGAGTCCACCAGCGGCGAGGCGTCGAGCAGCTGGGCGAAGGCGGGGTTGGCGGACTGGACGGTGAGGACGCCGATCTGGCGGGACAGGTTGTTCACGATCGTGCCGCCCGCCGAGGCGATCAGGGCGGAGACGGCAGCGGTGCTGCCGGTGGTGAGGAAGGTGCCGGCGGGGGAGGTGGTGCCGGCCAGGGTGACCAGGTAGCGGCCCTCGATCGCTCGCAGGGCCTGGCCCTGGCTGCTGGAGACGGCTGCGGTGTCCTGGGTGGGGGTGGCGACGGTCTGCGTCGCGGGGACGAACGTCAGGATGACTGACAGGCCTACGGTGGCCAGGCCGGCTGTGCGCCAGCGGGGGTGTTTGGTCATGTAAAACCTCCGGAGCGGCCGGCGGGGTGAGCCGGCATGACGGGCGGCCTGACGGGTGGGTGCTGGCCGCGCGGACCTTTTTCCAACGATTTCTGCCCCGGGACGTTACGCCTCGACGTGTTAGGTCACAGCTAGGTGTCGGTTAGATGTCGGTTAGATTGCGGTTAGGTGGCGGTACGGTCTCGGTAGTTCGTCGGGTCCTGCCCCGTCGGCGAGCAGCCGTGCCCCAGACAGCCGAACGCCGGGCCGGCCCGTAAGGGCCGACCCGGCGTGGCGGAACGCGGCTGCGATGGAACGCAGGCTTTTAGGAGATGTAGGCGGCCAGATCGTTGAGCAGCGCGGCCTTCGGCTTGGCGCCGACGATGGTCTTGACGACCTTGCCACCCTGGAACACCGACATGGTCGGGATCGACATGATCTGGTAATCGCGGGCGATCTGCGGGTTCTCGTCGATGTTGAGCTTGACGATCTGCAGCTTCTCACCGTGCTGGCTGGCGATCTCTTCGAGCACCGGGGCGACCAACCGGCACGGCCCGCACCACTCGGCCCAGAAGTCGACCAGCACCGGCTTGTCCGACTGCAGGACGTCCTTGGCGAAACTCGCGTCAGTGACGGCGGGGGTGTTGGCACCCATAACGGCAACTCCTTCTAGCTCGAGTGATGTGCTGTAGTCCTAACACGGGACGGGCCTGAACCCTTCCCGACCAGCGTCCGCCGAGGCGGGCGCCAGCGGCGGCTGGTCCCGGCATTCCTGGCGGCTTGTCCCAACGCGCTTGTCTCAGCCTTCCATGGCGGCGAGCTGGGCGTCGCCGACCGACTCCAGCGCGGTCAGGAACCGCTCGGCGTCCAGGGCTGCCTGGCACCCGGTGCCGGCCGCGGTGATCGCCTGCCGGTAGACGTGGTCGACCACGTCGCCGGCCGCGAACACACCGGCCAGGTTGGTGCGGGTGGAGCGGCCCTCGGTGAGGATGTAGCCCTCGTCGTCGAGCTCGACCTGACCCTTGACCAGCTCCGACCGCGGGTCGTGGCCGACCGCGATGAACAGCCCGGTGGCCTCGACCTCGCGGGTCTGCCCGGTGCGGGTGTCGCGCAGGGTCAGGCCGGTGACCTTGTTGTCGCCGTGGATCTCGGCGACCTCTGAGTTCCAGGCCCACCGGATCTTGGGGTTGGCGTTCGCCCGTTCGGCCATGATGCGCGAGGCCCGCAGCGTGTCGCGGCGGTGCACGACGGTGACCGACTCGGCGAACCGGGTCAAGAAGGTGGCCTCCTCCATCGCGGTGTCGCCGCCGCCGACCACCACGATGTGCTGGTTGCGGAAGAAGAAACCGTCACAGGTCGCGCACCAGGACACCCCGTGCCCGGACAGCTCGTCCTCGCGCGGCACGCCCAGCTTCTTGTACGCCGAGCCCATCGCCAGGATCACCGCGTCGGCGGTGAACTCACCCGACAGGGTGCGCACCACCTTGACCGGGGACTCCAGGTCGACCGACACGACGTCGTCGCTGACCAGCTCGGCGCCGAACTTCTCGGCCTGGTCGCGGAACTGGGTCATCAGCTCGGGGCCCATGATCCCGGACGGAAAGCCCGGGTAGTTCTCGACGTCGGTGGTGTTCATCAGGGCGCCGCCGTACTGGCTGCCCTCGAAGACCAGCGGCCGCAGGTCGGCCCGCGCCAGGTACAGGGCCGCCGTGTAACCAGCCGGTCCCGAACCGACCACGATCACCTTGCGGTGGTTCTCGCTCACAACTACCTCGATCCCGCCTGACTCCTCCGCCGATCAGCGGAGTCGGCGTCAACAACCAGTTTAGGCCGAACGCTATTCCGGCCCCGGCCCCGCACCGGCCCTCGAGTCGGCGGTCGCGTCGGCGGTCGCGCCGGCGGGATCTCGACCGGCCCGACCACGCACCGCCGAGGCGATCTGGGCCACCTCGGGCAGCGGCAGCCGCAGCGCCAGCAGCACCAGGACGACGCCGGCCAGCGTGCCGCCGACCACCAGCTCGGCCAGCGCGGCCAGCCGGCCACCGCCGAGCACGGCGTTGCCGGCCAGCACCACCAGCAGGCCGACGACTCCCGCGGCGGCCGAGGCCGCCGCGATCCACCCGACGGTCCGGGCCACCGGGGCGAACCGCACCTGGCCGAAGTGGCGGCGCAGCAGCTGGTGCCCGACCAGGCAGCCCACCAGGTAGGACGCCGAGGTGGACACGGTCAGGCAGATGATCACCGCCCGGCCCTCCAGCAGCCCGCTGCCGGCCAGCACCAGGGCGATCTTGGTGGCCACCATGGCGACGTTGATGAAGGTGGGCGTCCTGGCGTCGCGCATCGCGTAGAAGACTCGCTGCTGCAGCATCACCACGGCGAAGGGCACCAGCCCGAAAGCGCCGGCCGCCAGCGCCAGGCCGGTCAGCTGGGCGTTGCTCTGGCTGTACCGGCCGAGCAGGATCACGCTGGTGAACGCCGGGCCGAAGACCATCAGCCCCACCGAGATCGGCACCAGCGCCACCGCCGAGAGCCGGGAGCCCAGCTCGAGGTCGGCCAGCACCGCGGTGGTGTCGCCACGAGCCGCCGACCGGCTCATCCGGGGCATCAGCGCGGTGAGCAGCGACACCCCGAGAATGCCGTAGGGCACCATGAACAGCAGGTCGGCGAAGGCGAAGATCTGCACGCCGCCGTTCTGGTTGGCGACCCGGTTGATCACCACCACCCCGAGCTGGCTGACCACCACGTAGCCCAGCACCCAGAGCGTCAGGGTCCGGAACTCGGCCATCCGGCCGGCTTCGTTCGGCGAGGCCCGGAACCGCCACTTCCAGACGAAGCCGCTGCGGCGCAACGGCACCAGCAGCACCAGCGCCTGCGCGGCGATGCCCAGCGTGGTGCCGATGCCCAGCACCAGGATCTGGGTGTTGGTGATGTTGCCGGTGCTGAGCTTGGCCGGGCCTGGTACCAGCAGGAACAGCAGCGCCGCGGCGATGGTGATCAGGTTGTTCATCACCGGCGCCCAGGCCGGCCAGCCGAAGATGTGCCGGGAGTTCAGGATCGCCGCGATCATCGCCCCGAGGCCGTAGAAGAAGATCTCCGGCAGCAGCAGGGTCGCCCACAGCGCGGCCACCGAGCGGTACTGCGGCGGCCCGCCGAAGATGCCGATCAGCCAGGGCGCCGCCAGCACCGCGAGCAGGGTGGCGCCGCCCAGCCCGACGGTGGCGATCGACAGCAGCCGCTGGGTGTAGGCCAGGCCGCGGTCCTGGTCGTCCTGCTGGGCCTTGACCAGCACCGGGATCAGGACGCTGGTCAGCACCCCGCCGAGCAGCAGCTCATAGACCATGTTGGGCAGCGTGTTGGCCAGGCCGTAGGCGTCGCCGACGCTGTAGAGGCCGGCCCCGACCGCGGCCGCGATGGCCACGCTGCGCAGGAAGCCGGTGACCCGGCTGACCATGCTGGCGATCGCCATCGTCCGGCTGCTGGCCATCAGGCTGGGTTCGACCGGCTCGTCCTGGGGCGGCTCGCCCGGGGCGGCTGTGGCCGGGGACGGTTGGGCCGGGGCGTCGGGAGCGGCCGACGGTCCAGTTCCGGGCGGCTCTGCCCGGGGTGGCGCGGCGGTGGCCGCACCGAGCGGGCCGGCCGCAGCTCCGGCGCCGACCGGTTGCTCGGCGGGCTGTTCGAACGAGCGGGGCCGGCGCCGGCGCGGGCCGTGATAGATCGGCGCGCTCCAGGCGTCGCCGGTGTCGGGCTGGGCGGTCTCCACGGCCAGCGCCGAGGCGTCACTGGGCAGCGGGATCGGCGTGCCGTAGATCTTGGGCGGTGACCAGCCGTCCTCGGTCATGAGGCCGCGCCGGCCAGGGCCCTGCTGGAGCCGTGGCGGATTCGCCGCACCAGCCGCCGCAGCAGCGCCAGCACCAGCACGCTCACCGCGACGACGGTGATCGCCTTGGTGACCGTGCCGATCGAGGTCGCCCGCAGGTTGAGGGTCACGCCGGCCCCGAGTTGCCGGCCGTCCGGCGTGCTGAGCACTGCCACGACCCGAAACTTACCCAGCCGGTCGACATGAGTGGGGATGCGGATGGTGGCGATGCTGCGCGCCGGAATTGTCTGTTGCTGTGCCGGCGGGGCCCGAAAGCCGACCACCCCGTTGGCCGGCGTCACCCTCACCTGAACGGTCACCGGCCGGGGCAGCTGGTTGGAGACCGTCACCACCACCGGCGAGTCCGAGGAGGACAGGCTGTAGGTGCCGTCGGCCGGTTGCACCAGGAACACGGCCGAGGTCAGCTGGTTCATCCGGGTCTGCAGGCTGCGGGTCACCGCCGAGCCGCCGGCCCGGTTGCGCCGCCACGCGCTCGACTCGGCCCGCTTGATGCCGTTGTTGAAGCCGCCCAGCAACTCCGCGGCGGCGTCGTTGTCGCGCAGCGCCTCGTTCATCGACGCGACCTGCTGCTCGATCCGGCGCAGCGCCGCCATGTCGGACGGGTTGAGCTCGGCGGCGGCGCTCTCGGCGCCGGTGTGCAGGGCACCGCGGTCCACCGGGGTGACCGTCCGCAGCGCCGAGCGCAGGGCGATCGGACGCGCCCAGCTGGCTCCGTTCGCGGCCAGGATGGTCTGGGCCGCCGTCACCGGGTTGGCGTTGATGTAGCGGTCGGGCGCGATCACCACGAAGTGGCTGCGCTCGGGCTGCTGGGCCGCCCGGATCGCCAGCTGCGCCAGCAACGTCTGCTGGTCGTTGGCCGCTGCCGAGCCCATCCGCAGCGCCCGGGCCACGGTGGCCTGGATGGCGCTGTCGGTGACCAGGGCCAGCGCCTTGCCGGCCGCCGAGGGCAGCGGCGAGAGCGCGTCGGGCCGCGGCTCGGTGTCGTTCTGGCCGGGCAGCGCCGCGTCGCTGAGCAGCACCGTCGACGCCCCGCCACCCACCAGGGCGTTCAGCGCCTTGCCGGTCAGCGCGCTGCCGGCCGGCCAGGTGAGCAGGTCGGAGGAGAAGTCGCCGTTGAGGGTGGGGGCGATCCGCGCCTGCACCTGTGGTTCCAGGGCGGTGGAGAACTTCAGGCCGGCCCGGGAGACGGCGTTGACGTCCGGGTCGGCGTAGGCGGTGAGCACCACGTCGTGCTCGGCCTGCAGCAGCTTGAGCCGGCCCAGCCAGTCGGCGGCGAGCCGGCCGCCGGTGCCCGGGACGGTTCCGGTGCCGGCCCGCACCTTGTAGCCGGCCGGTCCGGCCATCACGGCCAGGCTGTCCAGCAGGTCGGGATCGACCAGCAGGGTCAGCCGGGCCTTGCCGGCGACCAGCTCGGCGGTGCTGAGCGCCCGGTCGAGCCGGCCGCCGGGTCCGACCGAGCCCGCCAGCTGCTCGTCCAGGAAGACGCCCTCGTCCACCGAGCGGTGCGGGGTGTCGAGCAGCGGCCAGACCCAGCCGTGCAGGACCGGCTGGGGCACGTTTATGAAGGACGGCACGAACACCTGCAGCCGGCCGAGCTCCACCGAGCCCACGCTGGGGTTACTGACCGCCCGGACGACCAGGGCGTAGGGGTAGACCCCGTCGAAGCAGAGGCAGAGGTCGTTGTTGGTGGTGCGGTAGCTGAGGTTCAGGCTCTGCCGCGGCAACAGCTGCTTGCCCAGTCGCAGCGGCTCGGGCACCTGGTAGTCGGTGTCCGGGGGCTGCTTGAGGGCCTCGTCCAGCAGTTCCTGGCGCCCGATCGACAGGCCGCGGCGCAGGCCCAGCTCGACGTCGGAGTAGGTGTTGTCGGTGTTGTTGGTGAGCGTCACCGCGAAGGTGACCGGCTGGCTGGACTTGGTCGCGTCCGGGCTGCGCGGGCTCATCGAGTTCAGCGTGATCGAGACCGGGGTGATCGCGGCCGGTGCGGCGGTCCGCGGCCGGCCGGTCGCGCCGCCGGCCGGCGCCAGCGCCACGCTGACCACGCTGAGCAGGCTCAGGGCCGCGGCGACCGTCAGGGCCGGCAGCCGGCCGGTCAGTGCTCGACGGGGGCCGCGCCGGCTCACGCGGTGTCCCGCAGCAACCGGCAGGCCTCATCGAGCAGCCCGCGCTCGTCGGAGTAGGCCAGCCGGTCGGCGATGCGCGGCAACGGCACCCAGGCCACCTCGGTGACCTCGACGTCCTGGTCGGAGAGCTCGCCGCTGACGGCGCGCATCAGGTAATGGTGGACGGTCTTGTGCACCCGCCGGCCGTCGACCACGAACCAGAAGTCGATGGTGCCCAGGCTGCCGATGATGTCGCCGGTGATACCGGTCTCTTCGGCGACCTCGCGGATCGCCGCCTGTTCCAGGGTCTCGCCCGCTTCCAGGTGGCCCTTGGGCAGTGACCAGAGCAGGCGTCCACGCCTGTTGGTGCGCCCGATCAGCGCACCGTGCGGCACGGGTCCGGACAGGTCGAGCACCAACCCGCCGGCGCTGGTCTCGTCGACCCGGGGAAGCCGTGGACGCCGGTTGTTCGACGCACGGGACATGCCAACGATGCTACTTGGCGGTTCAGTAGGGTCAGTGGACGTGAGCGAGCAGCGCAGCGATACGGGAGCCAAGGCTTCCCAGGACGGCGCGGCGATTAGTGGGCCGGTGAGCGAGCATCGCAGCGATACGGCAGCGCCGGCCGCGGTCGGCAACCCCGGTGAGCTGGTGCCGATCCCACCGGTGGCCGCCCGGCTGGGCGAGGTGTTCGCCGCGGCCGGCCACCAGCTCTACCTGGTCGGCGGCCCGGTGCGCGATGCGTTGATGGGCCGTCCGGTCAACGACCTGGACTTCACCACCGACGCCCACCCCGAGCGGGTCCTGGAGCTGGTGTCTCCCCTGGCGTCGGGCACCTGGACCACCGGCATCGAATTCGGCACCATCGGCGCGCAGATCGGCGGCCAGCCGTGTGAGATCACCACCTTCCGCGCCGACAGCTATGACCGGGTCAGCCGCAACCCGGTGGTCGCGTTCGGCGCCGACATCACCGAGGACCTGCGCCGGCGGGACTTCACCATGAACGCGATGGCGGTCTCGGTGGCCGACCGCGGTTTCGTCGACCCGTACGGCGGGCTGGCCGATCTGGCGCGGGGCGTGCTGCGTACCCCGGCCACCCCCGAGGAGTCCTTCGGCGATGACCCGCTGCGGATGCTGCGGGCCGCCCGGTTCGTGTCCCAGCTCGGGGTCACGCCGGCCGAGCCGCTGATCGAGGCGATCCGGCAGTCCTCGGGCGAGCTGGCCAGGATCACCGCCGAGCGGGTGCAGGCCGAGCTGAACAAGCTGATCGGCGGAAAGCACCCGCGCCGGGGGCTGGAGGTGCTGGTCGACACCGGCCTGGCCGACGTGGTGCTGCCCGAGCTGCCGGCGCTGCGGATGGCAGCCGACGAGCACGGCCAGCACAAGGACGTCTACGCCCACACCCTGCAGGTGCTCGACCAGGCGATCGAGCTGGAGCAGCGCGAACCCGGCGCCGAGCCCGACCTGGTGCTGCGCTGGGCGGCGCTGCTGCACGACATCGGCAAGCCGGACACCCGGCGGTTCGCCGACGGTCCGGGCGGGGCCAAGCTGGTCACCTTCCACCACCACGAGGTGGTCGGCGCCCGGCTCACCAAGGCCCGGCTGAAGGCGCTGAAGTTTCCGAAGGACCAGACCGAGGACATCGCCCGGCTGGTCTTTCTGCACCTGCGCTTCTACGGCTACGGACGCGGTGAGTGGACCGACTCGGCGGTCCGGCGCTACGTCGCCGACGCCGGGCCGTTGCTGGACCGGCTGCACAAGCTGGTGCGCTCGGACACCACCACCCGCAACAAGCGCAAGGCCGCCATGCTGGCCGCGACCTATGACGCGCTGGAGGAGCGGATCGCCCGGCTGCGTGAGCAGGAGGAGCTGGACGCGATCCGGCCCGACCTCAACGGCACCGAGATCATGGCGATCCTGGGGCTCGAGCCGGGGCCGCTGGTCGGCAAGGCCTACAAGCACCTGCTCGAACTGCGGATGGAGCACGGGCCGCTGACCCACGAGCAGGCCGTTCAGGCGTTGCGGGCCTGGCATGCCGGCCAGCAGGACCCGCAGCCTCGGCTATAGCGGGCGCACCGCGTCCCGGGCGGCCGGCCGGGCAGCCCGGACGGGTTCGGCTCGCACCGGCTCGGTTATGGCCGGCTCGTCCCAGGGGGACTGCGTCCTGACCGGCTCGGCGTGGGGGGACTCGTCCCTGACCGGAAGGGTGGTCGGCACGCCGCCGACCGGAGCGAACGGATCGGTGTCGCGGGCGAACAGGTACACCGCCCCGGTGATCAGGTAGGCGAAGCCGATCACCGTCACCGCGGTGGTGGACTTGCCGTTCTCGGGCAGTGCCAGCGCGGTGAGCACCCCGGCCGCCACGAAGATCACGTTGAACAGGGTGTCGTAGAGCGAGAACACCCGGCCCCGGTAGTCATCGGCCACCCGCTGGGCGATCAGGGTGTCGACGCAGATCTTCACCCCCTGGGCGGCCAGGCCCAGCAGCGCGGCGGCCGGCAGGAAGGTCTGCAGCTTGAACGGCAGCCCCAGCGTCAACTCCACCACTCCGGCGAGCATCAGCAGGGCCGCCGGCCACCGGGTGTAGCCGATCCGGCGCGCGGCGATGGGGGTCAGCAGGGCTGCCAGGCCGCCGCCGATCGCGATCGCGGCCACCACCTGGCCCAGGCCGGCGAGCCCGGACCGGAACACTCCCGCATCGGAGAAATAGTTGCGAAAGAGCAGCAGGGTGCAGATTGCGGTGACCCCGTAGGCGAAGCGGTGCACCCCGATCACCGCGAAGGCCCGCAGCACCGACGGGTGCGAGCGGACGTGCCGGGCGCCGTCGGCCAGCCCGGTGAGCACGTTGCGCACCGAATCGGAGTGCTCGCGGGTGTCCTCGTCCGGGCCGAGTTGCAGGAGGTGGAAGCCCGAGGCCCGCCAGCCGGCCAGCGCGTAGGCGGCCGCCGCGCCGAGGGCAACCACGGCGTAGTCGATGTTGCTGCCGCCCAGCAGCGCGCGCAGCGTGATGGCCAGGGCTCCGCCGGTCGCGGCCACCACGGCGCCGCAGGTGGTGGACACCGCGTTGGCGGTGATCAGCCGTTCGGGCTCGACGACGTGCGGTTGGGACGCCGACAGCGCCGACAGCACGAACCGGTTCACCGAGATGACCACCAGCGCGCTCAGGTAGAACGGCATGCCGTGCACGCCGACGGCCATCTCGGCGGCCACCCCGCAGACCAGCAGCGCCCGTAGCAGGTTGGCGCCGAGCAGCACCCGCTGGCGTGACCAGCGGTCCAGCAGCACGCCGGCGAACGGGCCCAGCACCGAGTACGGCAGCAGCAGCACCGCGAAACCGGCCGCGATGTCGGCGGCCTGCGCCTGGCGCTCGGGGTTGAACAGGATGGTGCCGGCCAGGGAGGCCTGGAACACCCCGTCGGCGAACTGGCCGAACAGCCGCACCGACAGCAGTCGACGGAAGTCCAGCCGAGCCAGCAGGGGCTGGGCCGGACGCAGGTGCTCGACCAGGGGTGTCACGTGATCCGCTTTCTTCTCGAGTTGCCGTGGCAACCCGTACGTACTCCGTTCGGCGCACGAGCCTTCGACGTTAGCCCGCGACGCACAGTATTGGTGCAGGATGTAATGGTGCCCGCCGAACCAAGCTGGCAGTTGCCGCCCGCTGCCCACCGCCTGCTGATCGCCGCGCCGTCCCTGGCGGACCCGGAGTTCTTCCGCACCGTGGTGTTCCTGATCGAGCACGATGACACAGGCACCGTCGGGGTGATCATCAACCGGCCGTCGCACACCCCGGTCGGGCACATCCTGCCGAACTGGCAAGAGGTGATGAGCGATCCGTCGGTGGTCTTCAACGGCGGGCCGGTGCAGCGCGACGGCGCCCTGGGCCTGGGCCGGCTGTCCGGAGCCACCGACGCCGGCAACGGCCTGCGGGCGGTCAGCGGCGGGCTGGCCCTGGTCGACCTGGACGCCGAGCCGGCCGAGGTCGCGCTCGGGGCGCAGAGCCTGCGGGTGTTCGCCGGCCACGCCGGCTGGGGCGTCGGCCAGCTGGAGGCCGAGATCGCCGCGGGCGGCTGGTTCGTGGTCGCCGGCGGCCTGGACGACGTCTTCTCCCCGCAGCCGGGCACCCTGTGGCGCACGGTGCTGCGCCGCCAGCCCGCGCCGCTGTCGCTGCTGTCGACCTTTCCGGTGGACGTCGGCCTGAACTAGGCCGGCGGCCGGCAGGGCTGATACTCGCCGGCGGCGGGCCGGCCGGCGACGAGCCCGGCCGGCGGCCGGTCTCGTGCGTGTCGCAGACCTTCTGCGTCGCGATCGGCTCCGGGGCAGCGATCGGCTACGACGGAGACCACTGGTCGGCGCCGGTCCAGATCGACGCCGGCAGGACGATGGAAGGGGTGTCCTGCTCCTCCCCCAGCCTCTGCATGGCCATCGACCACGACGGCCGGTCGATGACCTTCGACCGGCCGCACCTCCCAGGACTTCTGTGTGCTGTTGGACCGCTGGGGCGGGGCGCGTACTTACACCGAGGCGGGATGGAGCGCCTGGACCGATGCGTTTCCCGGGCAGGAGGTCTCGGCGCTGTCGTGTGCCAGTCCCACCTTCTGCGTCGCGGTGGATCGCATTGGACGCGCGGTCAGCTATACCGGCAACGGGTGGGGGCAGCCGGTGGTGATAGACGGCGCTCGCAGGTTGACCTCGGTGTCCTGTGCCTCTACGACGTCCTGCGTCGCGGTGGACGCCGAGGGATTGGCGGTGAGCTACGACAACGGCGCCTGGTCACAGCCGGTCCGGATCGACATCATGGAGCTGCGCAAGGTCTCCTGTGCCACCCCGCAGTTCTGCGTCGCCGTCAACCGCGACGCCCGCGTCCTCACCAGGGTCGGGACGGCCTGGTCACAGCCGCCAGTACCCCGCTCTCACCGCGGATTCGGGGCCGCCCCATGGCGAAAGCGGTCGGAAAAAGTCAGCTGAGCTGTCAACGGATTGCCGACGTCAGGTGTCTAGCCAGTAAGGGGCGTAACCGGCCGATGCGACCGGATCCCGGTGGCTCAGAGGAGCGCGCCATGTCCAGAATCCTCGCCGTCCTCGCCGGTTGCTCGCTGGTCGTCGGACTGCTGACGAGTCCGCCGGTCGGGGCCGCTCCCGGCACGCTGTCCGCTTCCCGGACGGCTGCCTCCCAGTTCCCCGACCCGGGTGCCGGCAGCTACTTTCCGGTCCGCGGCAACCCGGTCCGGGTGCTCGACACCCGGTCCGGACTCGGCGGCCGGCTGGGCGCCGTCGCGCCCAGGCACACCGTCACCGCCCCCGTCAGGCGGGCAGGGACACCGGCGGCGGTCATCAAGGTGACGGTGCCGGGCAACGCCCCGGCCGGGTCGCTGTCGGTGTACCCCAGCGGTTCCGTCTGGAACGGCCACGTGACGATGTCGCTGGTCGGCGGCAGCACCATCAGCCAGCAGTTGACGGTCAAGCTGGGCGCGAACGGCGGGGTGACCATCCGCAACAACTCGGCCACGGCCGTGCACCTGATCGTCGAGGTGCTGGGCGACTACAAGCCCGGTACGCCCACCCGGTCCGGCACGTTCGCCGCCCTCGACTCCAGGATCCTGGACACCCGGGCCACCAGCCCGCTGCTTCCCGGCCGCAGGATCACCCTGGCCATGCCCGGGCGCGGCGGCATCCCGGCCGGCGGCGCCAGCGCCGTGGTGCTGAACATCGCGGTGCTGTCGGCGCGTGCCACCGGCCTGCTGAGCGTCACCACCGGCGACGGCCGCCAGGCCACCCTGCACATGCGGTTCCTCGGCAACCGGACGGCGCCGCAGCCGATGCAGACCCAGCGGGTGGTCAAGGTGAACAGCGACGGCAAGCTCACCTTCAGCCAGTCGAGCACCGCCGGCGTCCACCTGGTCATCGACCTGATGGGCTACTACCTGCCAGGCTCGGACTCACCAGACTTCCAGGTGGTGGAGGGCCACTATGTCGCGGTCAGCCCGACGCCGATCAAGGCCATGCTGGGGACCCGCTCCGGAACGCAGCTCCGGCTGTTCCAACAGCAGCCGCTCCCCCTGTACCTGGGGGTCACCGACGAGCTGACGCTGGCCTACAACATCGTTCTCTCTCCCGACCAGCCCGGGCAACCGACCCTGCTCGGGCTGTACAACCCGCATAGTCCATGGAGCCGCACGGTGACGCTGTCCTCGACGCCGGCCCGCCAGCCCACCGAGCTGACCATCAACAAGCGCGTCGAAGACACGGTCGAGCTGGTCAACCTCTCCGGCGCGCAGGAGACCTACCTGCACGGATATGTGACCGGCTACTACTGGTTCCTCACCTGCGTGTACTGCTGACCCCTACAAACGAATTGTGCGGCCCGAATCCGCGATGAGATCGACTCAGCGCGCGGATTCGGGCCGCACAATGGCGTGCCCAACAAGGACAGTTAGCGCTCGATCTCACCGCGGATGAAGGCCTCGACCATGTCGCGGGCAGTGTCGTCGTCGTGCTGCTCCGGCGGGGACTTCATGAAGTACGCCGAGGCCGACAGGATGGGGCCGCCGACGCCCCGGTCCATGGCGATCTTGGCCGCGCGCAGGGCGTCGATGATGATGCCGGCCGAGTTCGGGGAGTCCCACACCTCGAGCTTGTACTCCAGGTTCAGCGGCACCTCGCCGAACGCGCGGCCCTCGAGCCGGACGTAGGCCCACTTGCGGTCATCGAGCCACTGGACGTAGTCCGACGGGCCGATGTGCACGTTGCGCGAGCCCAGGTCGTGGTCGATGTTGGAGGTGACGGCCTGGGTCTTGGAGATCTTCTTCGACTCCAGCCGCTCGCGCTCCAGCATGTTCATGAAGTCCATGTTGCCGCCGACGTTGAGCTGCATCGTGCGGTCGAGGACCACGCCGCGGTCCTCGAACAGCTTCGCCAGCACCCGGTGGGTGATGGTCGCGCCGACCTGGCTCTTGATGTCGTCGCCGACGATCGGGACGCCTGCGGCGCGGAACTTCTCGGCCCACTCGGGGGTGCCGGCGATGAACACGGGCAGCGCGTTGACGAACGCCACCTTGGCGTCGATGGCGCACTGCGCGTAGTGCTTGTCGGCCTCCTCCGAGCCCACCGGGAGGTAGGAGACGAGCACGTCGACGCGCGCGTCCTTCAGCGCAGCCACGACGTCGACCGGCTCGGCCTCGGACTCCTCGATCGTCTCCCGGTAGTACTTGCCGAGACCGTCCAGCGTGACGCCGCGCTGGACGGTGACGTCCATCGGAGGCACGTCGGCGATCTTGATGGTGTTGTTCTCGCTGGCGACGATGGCCTCGGACAGGTCGCGGCCGACCTTCTTGGCGTCGACGTCGAAGGCGGCGACGAACTCGATGTCGCGCACG